>CAXMOQ010000118.1:0-7098 GCA_964195015.1 uncultured Flavobacteriaceae bacterium
GTATAGATATAGTATGATTACCTACACATTTGCTGGACAAATTGAAAAATCCCTATCAACATATGATAATTTTAAGGAATCACCATTTACAACTTATCAAAAAGGATATGCACTCTTTCGAATGGGTAAGCAGCAAGAATCTATAAAATACTTTAAAAGATCATTTGAACTGGATCTGGAAGGACTAAATGGTCAATTATCCAAAGCAATGATAGCAGTTACGGAAGGTAATAAAAACGGTGCAAGGATATTGATGAAAAAATTAGAGAGTTATAAATTGAGAGATGCGGAACCCTGGTATTTTATTGCACAGGTTTATGGATTATTAGGTGATAAAGCCGCATGCTGTAGATGTTTGAGAAGAGCTATCGAAGGTGGGTTTTTTAATTACCCTTTGATGACTCACGATGTTTTCTTTGAGGCTGTTAGTAATGATTCTGAATTTCGAGAAATAATAGAACTTGCTAAAAATAAGCACCTAGCATTTAAAAAAGAATTGTTTTAAGACTACACAAAACACCGAATCAAAAAACAGCTCTTTAGTGCTAAAACGAAATAATGTTTATAAAAATAAGGCTTGTGTTTAACCTAAAAGTTAGTACGTTAAATCCGCTACTTATTATATACAAGACCGTTAAACGAACCTTTTATAAAAACTCACGATACTGCAGCACTCTAAAATCGAAAGTATTAAAATCCGGATTATTGTTTTTTAATTGCCGATACAACGGCATACTACCAACAGCCCTATTCGCGGAGCCAGAAGCCGATGTTAAGGATACAGTCTTTACTGTTCTAAATAAGGTCTCGACTGCGCTAGACCGGACTGGCAGTGAAAATTTGTGTATTCTTGGCACTTCATTAGACACTAATTCCAATTTTAAGTTATAATATTTTATATGTTTTCTAAAAAAATATTCAGGGCCATTCTTGCTGTTACCTCCTGTAAATAAAAGCGTATCAATTTTTCGGTATTGTTTTAAATAACCGATCACATCACGCAACTTAATGTTTTGCATGCCCAGATCGGAAGCATCCATTTTTTCGCGTTCTGCACTTTCAACAATATCGCAAACACCTATTTTATGTTGTATTAAAAACTGCTTACGCTCATTAATAGCTTCCTGTGAATTATCATAACGTAAATTCAAATTATGAATCTTGTCTATAAATAACCAGAGCGAATTATAATAGCTGCCATAACAAAAGTTAACGTCCTTTTCCAATAAATCTCCAGTCGTGAATCGTGGAGGCGGTAAGGTGCCAACGATAAGTTTGGTCGTATTTTTATGTATAAATGGTTGGTATGGATGTTTGTGTAGAAACATTAAGTTTTGAATTGGTTGTTAAAAATAGTACTTTTAAAGCACTAACAACTGAATAATTACATTATGGGAAAAGGGGACAAAAAAACGAGACGCGGTAAAATTTCAATGGGTTCTTATGGTGTAAGACGACCAAGAAAAAAAGATGCTCCTGTTATTGTAGCTTCAACAGCTAAAAACCCAAAAGTAGCTGCAAAAGCAGAGCCAAAAGTAGTCGTAAAACCTAAAGCAGCAGCAAAACCAAAAGCTGCACCTAAAACCGAAACGGCTGCCAAGCCCAAAGCTGCGGCAAAACCTAAAACTGAATCAGCTACAAAACCTAAAGTAGCAACTAAACCTAAAACAGCTACAAAAGCCAAACCAAAAGCTGCGCCTAAAACTACAACAAAGGCAAAAGCTGAAACTAAAGAATAATTCACCTTGTAAACACCAATTCGGTTTCGGTTGACATGGCTTGACTAAAACCGTAGCCTTCATAATTAAAACCTTTAATGTCGTTAATAGTGTTGGCGTTGGTGTCAATAATATAACGCGTCATATAACCTCGTGCCAGTTTTGCAAAGGTCATAATAGTTTTGTATTCGCCATTTTTAAAATCTTTAAATACGGCAGTAATCACAGGAACTTTTAATGCTTTAACATCTATAGCTTTAAAATATTCGTTGCTGGCAAGATTTAAAAACAGTTCATCATTCTCTAACGCATCGTTTAATCTTTGGGTAATAGTTTTTCTCCAGAATTCATATAAATTCTTATGTTTACCAACAGGAAATTTAGTTCCCATTTCCAATCGGTAAGGCTGCATTAAATCCAGTGGTTTTAAAATACCATATAACCCAGAAATAATCCGCACGGTATCCTGAAGCTTTGTTAACTTTTCCTTCGGAATTGTATAAGCATCCAAACCTCTATACACATCGCCACTAAACGCATAAATGGCTTGACGTGCATTGTCTTGAGTAAACGGTAATTGCCACTGCTGATTACGTTCGTAATTAAGTTGGCCCAGAGCAGGAGAAATACTCATAAGCTTCGATAAGCTTCTAACCGATTTCTTTTTAAGCAGTTTGTTTAAGCGCTCAGATTGCGCTAAAAAACAAGCTTCGGTTGCCGTAGAAGTTGGTAATTTACTTTCGAAATTTAACGATTTTGCTGGTGATAAAACTAGTTTCATATATATTTCCTGCACAGGCAGGAATCTCATTAAAGGTTACACTAAATTTATTTTCATTTCCACAATTTATACTGATCTCGTTTCAGCAAAGTTGTAAACTTATTATTTTCTTTTACTAAAATAAAGAATTTCTTGAAACCAATTGTTTAAGTCTTCAAGACATGTATTTCAATTTAGACTTTTCAGGCTTTAAAAACCTAAAAGTTCTTTTATTTTTCCGTTTTCAAAAGCAAAGTTGTAATCGCCTTTTATTATAAAGTCCGATGTATAAGCATCTTCCATGGTTGGATACCATTTCTTTAAATTTTTATTGATTATTATAAACAAACCTTCATCATTACCCAAAGCACAAAAACGATCGAAATTACCATAAAAAACCGGGATTGATTTTATTTGATTAATCGTATTATAAATAGTTTCAATATTATTCGTTGCAATTGCCATTTCGCTTATTGATAGCATTGATCTTGACGTGAAAGCAACATCGCTTTCAATATCTATACGTTCTCTTGAAATAAATTCCATGATGTTTTTATCGGCGTCATAAAAGTAGATAGCCTTTGCTTTCCAGTTTGAAAAATCTGAAATATAACCATTGTCATTTAGCAACACTTCGGTGCGTTGTCGCAACCAAATAAGTGCGTCATTAATAGCATTACAGGGAATATTAAAGGCTACATGTGATGGCCTGACATCTTCTTTATATTGAAACGTTAATATGCTTGTCCCTGCCTTAAAAGAAATTTTTTCTACTGAATCTAATAGCAATTCAAACTCTAAAACATGTTTATAAAAACGTCTTTGTTTTTGAATGTTATTTGTGAATAGTGTGATTTCTTTTATAATCATACTCCAAAAGTAAAACAGAAAACAACGATATACTATACATTTAAACTGTTATATTTTATATAAGGATAAGATGCATTTATAGTTTTGCGTTAAGGATTGAACGGTTTGTTTGAGCTCTTTAAACATTTAATCAAAAAACATTTGGACTAAACGCAAAGTTCCAAAATGTTTAAAAGCGAGTAGTGAAAGCCTGACCTGAAAGGTAACGCCCAACTACTCCATATCTTGATGCTTTGTATAATGTCTCCACTTTTCTATACATTGCTGCATATCGTTAGGAATCTCTGAAGTAAAACGCATAAATTCGCCCGTTTTCGGATGTTTAAACCCTAGTGTCTTGGCATGTAAGGCCTGGCGTGGCAAAACCTTAAAACAGTTCTCTACAAACTGCTTATATTTAGTAAATGTGGTGCCTTTCAAAATCTTTTCGCCGCCATAACGCTCATCGTTAAACAGTGTATGTCCAATATGTTTCATGTGGACACGAATTTGATGGGTACGTCCGGTTTCGAGCTTACACGTAACCAAGGTCACATAACCTAAACGTTCCAAGACCTTGAAATGGGTAACTGCTGGTTTTCCTTTATCGGCTTCATCACCAAAATAGACTGTGTTTTGCAATCGGTTTTTAGGATGTCTCCCAATGTTCCCTTCTATTCGACCTTCGTCATCTTCCATATTTCCCCAAACAAGTGCAACATACTCGCGCTCGCTGGTTTTTTCGGCAAACTGAAGAGACAAATATGCCATCGCCTCTTCGGTCTTGGCAATGACCAGAAGTCCGCTGGTATCTTTATCAATACGGTGTACCAATCCCGGACGGTTGCTGGAATTATTTGGTAAATTATCAAAATGATAAATGAGCGCATTTATTAAAGTACCCGAATAATTACCGTGTCCTGGATGTACTACCATACCTGTCGGTTTATTTATAACAAGCAAATCATCATCTTCATAAACAACATCGATAGGAATATCTTCGCCAACCAATAAATGCTCATGAGGTGGATGCGTAAACAACACTCTAATTTCATCAAGAGGCTTAACCTTGTAGTTGGATTTTACAGGAACTCCGTTTACATGAATACTACCTTCTTTTGCTGCCGCCTGAATTTTATTTCGCGTAGCATTCTCAATAAAATTCATTAAATATTTATCGATACGAAGTGGTGTTTGTCCTTTTTCGGCTATAAACGCATGATGCTCGAAAAGTTCGTCATCAGTTTCGTTTAAAGGTGTGTAATCTTCCATCAATTAATGTGAAAAAGGTCTATTTCCGTTCCCTAGAACTAAATCAATTCTAGACGTTTTAGGCAACATTGTTCCCGTTGAAATAGGTTGGCCTTTGTAACTCATTTTCAAAACCATATCCTTTCCAATATTGTCAATATAGGTAAGTGAACCCACTTCAAAACCCAATGCTTCAAGGGTTGGTTTTGCCTGACGTAATGTGCGTTGTCTTAAATCTGGCACCAATACTTTTCTATAGCCCGAAGGATTTAATGTAAGATATATTTTTCGGTTCTCCTTAACCTTTTCGCCAGCTGAAGGATCTTGTTCTATGACAGAAAACTTCGGGTATTTCGGATTGAAATTTGCAGAATCCTGAATTTGCATCACTAAATTATTATCTTCAAGCTCCATTTGGGCAACTTCAATCGACTTTCCCGTAAGATTAGGAACCGTTTCGAAATCACCATGATTAGTCGATACGTTTAACCATTTTAGCATGATAAAACACAGAACTACCAAGGCAATAACAGCCAGTATAATCTGTCTTAAAAACGCTTTACTCCTTAAAAATTTAATGATACTCATTTAAAAATGTTTGGTTTGCAAATATATAAAAAACAGAACTGTTTTTAATTTTGATTTATAAGTGATATTTTAGCTTAACTAATAATAGTTACGTTTTATTGTTGGTTTTAGATTCATGATGTACAGATAATGATAAATATATCTTAATTAAAGAGGTTTCCTCGCGATAGCTACCAGGATTCGTGGAAAAAATATAAGATTAATTAAATGAGATTCCTGCTTTCGCAGGAAATGTTATGAAAAAAAACATTGCCATAATTATGGGAGGCTATTCTAGCGAATACGAGATCTCCTTAAAAAGCGGAAACGTTGTTTTTGAGACTTTAGACGCCTCAAAATACAATGCCTATCGCATTCATATCTTTAAAGATAAATGGGTTTATGTTGATGCTAATGACAATGAATTCCCGATTGATAAAAACGATTTTTCGGTTACTGTAAATAACGCTAAATTAACATTCGATTGCGTATTCAATGCTATTCATGGTTCACCGGGAGAAGATGGTTTTATGCAAGCTTATTTTAAGTTACTAAATATTCCCCAAACAAGTTGTGGCATGTATCAGGCAGCCTTAACATTCGATAAGCGCGATTGCTTAAGCGCCCTTAAACCTTATGGTATAAAAACTGCCGAATCTTATTATTTGAATCTTGACGATACTGTTAATGAAGATGACATCATAAATAAAGTTGGCTTGCCCTGTTTTGTGAAAGCTAATAAAGGAGGTAGTAGTTTTGGCATTACTAAAGTCTATAAAAAAGAAGATATTCAAAATGCCATTGATGTTGCCTTTAAAGAAGATAATGAGATTATTATTGAATCTTTTTTAGATGGCACCGAAGTGTCTGTAGGTGTGATTACTTACAAGGGAGAAACTAAGGTATTGCCCATTACCGAAATTGTAAGCAACAATGATTTTTTTGATTATAAGGCCAAATATTTAGGCGAATCTCAAGAAATTACGCCGGCACGCTTAAGTAAAGAACAAGAGCAAAAAGTAAACGATGTGGCAAAAAAAGTGTATGAGATTTTGAAGATGACAGGCTTTTCGCGTAGTGAATATATTTTTAAGGATGGAGAGCCTCATTTACTTGAAGTAAATACCGTTCCTGGTTTAACAAAAGAAAGTATTTTACCACAGCAGGCGGCGACAGCTGGGATATCGCTTACCGAATTGTTTGGGAATGCGATTGAGGAATGCCTTGAATAATTAATGATTATATTTGGTATGAATCTCATTAATCATGAGATTCCCTGATGTATAAAAAAATTAAAATTAAAAAGATTCCTGCTTTCGCAGGAAATATTATGAAACGAGCATTATTTCCAGGATCATTCGATCCCTTAACATTGGGACACTACGATATTATTAAACGTGGCGTGACCCTTTTTGATGAAGTTGTTGTTGCCATTGGCATAAATGCCGATAAAAAGTATATGTTCTCGCTGGAACAACGTCAGCAATTTATTGAAGATGCTTTTGCCGATGAACCTAAAATAAAAGTCGTGACCTACGAAGGGATGACCGTGGATTTTTGCAAGAAAATTGATGTTGAATTTATACTACGAGGACTCCGAAATCCAGCCGATTTTGAATTCGAAAAAGCCATTGCACATACCAATCGCGACTTGGCGCCTATTGAAACTGTTTTTCTTTTAACCTCTGCGAAAACATCTTATATTTCATCATCTATTGTTCGTGATGTGATTAGGAATCATGGGGATTACACCAAGCTTGTTCCTAAAAGTGTTCGTGTAAAATAACATGAAACGAGCATGTTAAAAATTCTATCACCCAAGGAAATCGAAGATTCACGAACTCCGATGAAAAAAAATAAGGCATTGTGAGTAAATGATTAATAGCGAACAGCATCCCGCTTATAGCTGGACAGGTGTGACAAATAAAAAACAATAGATATAAACACATGAAA
>CAXMOQ010000119.1:0-7055 GCA_964195015.1 uncultured Flavobacteriaceae bacterium
AAGATTTGTAAGTCACAATATCTTCTCCTCCATCCATAACTTTATTGGTAGGACCCAATTCTATTTTACGTCCAGCAACGAAGAATTCAAAGCGTTTTCTTCCTTCAAAAACTAACATCCCATCTTCAGCTTTCCACTTGCTTCCAATCGTTCCTGGTTTGTTGTAGGTATGCCATCCGTTCGTTGTTTTACCATCAAAAAGTAACTTCCAACCTTCTTTTTGTTCAATTTCTGTTATTACATTATCCGGGCCATTTTCTAATTCATTATCATCATTACCATCCGTCCAATTCCCAACTGTAAATGCATCTAAATTATTATAACTTAAATTAGGTATTACTTCATATTGCTCACCGTCTTTCGACCATTCAAGAACTAAATAAGGATTCTCCAGAGCTGAATAATATTCGTATTCAAAAATAGTAAATCCTTTCTCTAAATAGGTTTCACCCATATTGATTCCCTTACTATGAGCAATCTCATTTACAATAAGATCCTTGTTGTTAAGTTTCAATTTAATCTTTCCGCTATTCGTCAATCTGAAATAGTAGTTACCACTTTCCGGAATTTCAATACTACCCATTGCGAATAAGACAAAGTCGTTTTTAGAACCCCAAAAATCACTTGGCTCCTTTAAATTAATGTTGGACAAAAAGTGTGTCTCTTTAAAGACATTGATATTAATATCGTCTCGTATGATTGTATCTTTAATATCAATAAAAACACCTTCATAAATACCTTTAGGTTTTTCTATTATTTCTGCATTTATACCCTTTTCATCCGATTGTTTTGATGATTGTTTACATGTTATAAAACCAAAAACTATGACTGCTATTAATATTGCCTTTTTCATTCTTCCAAAATTAAATTCCTAATATTTTTTTAAGTTCACTCTGCTCAACTTCTGCTCCAGCAAAATCATCAAACGCTTTTTGTGTTGCTTCAATTATATGACGCTGAATAAATGGCGCCCCTTCTCTTGCACCTTGTTCCGGGCTTTTTATAACACATTCCCATTCAAGAACGGCCCAAACATCGCAACCGTACTCCGTTAATTTAGAAAAAATGGTTTTAAAGTCAACTTGTCCATCACCAGGCGACCGATAACGGCCTGCACGATCACGCCAGTCGTTATACCCTCCAAAAGTTCCTTTTTTTCCGGTTGGATTAAATTCAGAATCCTTTACATGAAATGCCTTTATAAATTCGTGATAATGATCGATATATTGTATATAATCCAACTGTTGTAACACAAAGTGTGATGGATCATAAAGAATGTTTACTGCTTTATGATTTCCGGTGGCAGCTAAAAACCTCTCGAATGTATCACCATCATGAATGTCTTCAACAGGATGAACTTCATAACAAACCGCAACCCCGTTTTCTTCAAATTTATTTAAAATAGGTAACCAACGGTTCGCCAACTCTTTAAACCCCAAGTCAATTAACCCTTTTGGTTGTTGAGGCCAAGGATGAACAGCCGGCCAAAGTAGTGAGCCAGAAAATGTAGCATGTGCCTTAAGACCTAATCTGTGGCTAGCTACCGCGGCATGTTTCATTTGCTGCACAGCCCATTCTGTTCTTGCCTTGAAATCACCCTTAAGATTTTGAGGTGCAAAAGCATCGAACATTATATCGTGGGCTGGATGAACCGCAACAAGCTGTCCTTGTATATGTGTTGAAAGCTCGGTAATCTCAAGCCCATAACTATTTATTTTTCCTTTAAATTCATCACAATAAGTCTGGCTTTCTGCAGCTTTCTCTAAATCTATTAATCTTGGGTCTGTTGTAGGAATCTGAACGCCTTTATAGCCTAAATCACTGGCCCATATGCATAAACCATCTAACGAGTTAAATGGTGCCTTATCATCCATAAATTGTGCGAAAAATATTGCAGGTCCTTTTATTGTTTTCATCTAATTGTTTTCGTCTAAATTAACCCAAACATTACCTTTCTGGTGAGATTCTACTACACGTTCAATAAAATTCATACCTCTTACCCCATCTGTCATAGTCGGAAATTCACCATGGTTATATGGCTCTCCTTTAATGGCTTTAGCAACTCCTTTGTAAATATTACCCATTGAATCGAAAATACCTTCTGGATGTCCTGGAGGTAACTTTGTGCTATCCAAAGACAACTTACTATTATATACATGACCAGGTTTTAAAACCCGTAACGGTTGACCATCTTCCAATAGATATAAATAATTGGGATTTTCCTGTTCCCATTTTAGTCCTGCTTTTTCTCCATAAACTTGTACCGAAAAATTATTCTCTTCGCCAGTAGCAATTTGGCTGGTACGAATAAGCCCTTTTACATTATTTGTACAACGCAATAAAACGGTTCCATCTACATCCATTTTATTATCGTCATACACATAATTAAGGTCCGATAACACCTTGTCTACTTTCAATTGAGTTATATACTCTATCATATCAAAAGCATGTGTGCCAATATCTCCAATACAGCAGCTTTTGCCACCTTTTTCTGGATCTAAACGCCAGGTATTTGCTCGTTTTACTTTATCATGTATAATTGGATTTATCCAACCTTGATAATATTGAGCATCAATTTTTTGAACTTTTCCTATTGCATCATCTGCTATCATTTCTCGCATTTGACGGATCATGGGGTAACCTGTATATGTATAGGTAATAGCAAAAATAGAATTGGATTCCTGAAGTACGCTTTCCAGAATTTTCGCCTCTTCTAGCGATGTGGTCATTGGCTTTTCACAAATCACATTAAAACCATTTTCCAACAGTTTTTTTGCCATCGGGAAATGCAAAAAATTTGGTGTCAATATCGACACCACTTGCATGCGTTCTTCTTCAGGGAGTTTTAACTCTTCATCTATTAAGGTATCAAAATCTATATAGACTCTATTTGTTGGTAAGCCTATCTTTTCTACAAAACCAATATTCTCTTCCCATATAGGGTTAAAAACACCACCAACAATTTGGTACTGGTCGTACATTGAAGATGCTACTCTATGCAAAACACCAATAAGTGAATCACCTCCTCCTCCTAATATTCCTAATCTAATTTTTGCGCTCATAATTTAAATTAAGAATCTTTATATTCTATTTTTTCATTCTTAAAAAACACAAAGAAGAGTACAAAAACTACGGCTGCGAATATTGCTGGGAATGTCCAAATATCGACCCAAGTATGACCTCCTTCTGTTAAAACAAATTTGTCCGTAATTTTTCCAGCTACCCAAAATCCAATTAACATACCAACGCCATAAGTAGCTAACGTAATTAATCCTTGTGCAGCGCTTTTAAATTTATCTCCTGCTTTAGAATCGGTATAAATTTGTCCTGACACAAAAAAGAAATCGTAACAGACTCCATGTAATGCTATACCTATTATAAGCATAAATGCTAATTCTCCGGCATTTCCGTAGGCAAATAACAAATAACGTACAGCCCAAGCTAACATGCCAACAAGGATTGTTTTTTTAAAGCCAAATTTTTTGAAGAAATAAGGCAATAGTAGCATGAACAGTACTTCGGAAATTTGACCAATGGTCATTTTGCCCGTAGGATTATCCATCCCTATTTCTGTCAAAAAAGGATTCGCATTTTGGTAATAAAAAGCCAATGGGATACAAATTAAAATAGATGCTATAAAAAATATTAGAAAGTTTCTATCTTTCAATAACTTTAACGCATCTAATCCTAAAATATCTGAAATAGTAAGCTTTTTTCCATCTTTGGCTTTTGGTGGAGTTTTTGGCAAAGTAAAGCTAAACAAACCTAACAATGCCGAAGCAATAGCTACCATTAAAAAGGTGTTTTGAAGGAAGCCTTCTTTGATCCCTTCAGCTGAATCCCAATGAAATAAATAACTAATTGCTAAACCAGCTACAATCCAACCTATGGTTCCCCATACTCTAATGAAAGAGAACTCTTTTGCTGGATCGTTCATTTGATTAAATGCCACCGAATTTACCAATGCCAAAGTTGGCATATAAGCAATCATATAACCTAAAACATAAGGATAGAATACACCAAACTCTGTAGATCGAGATAATTGATACATTAAAATAGCTCCAACAATATGCAATAAGCCAAGAATTTTTTCAGCATTAAAATATTTATCAGCTATCAATCCAATAATAAAAGGTGCTATAATAGCTCCCCAGGATTGAGTTGAATATGCTTGCCCTATTTCTGCTCCTGTAGACCCTAAATTATTTCCTAAAAAAGTACCAAGGGTAACAAACCAGCCTCCCCAAATAAAGAATTCGAGAAACATCATTAATGACAATTGAAATTGAGTTTTAGTATTCATAAGTATCGTTAGTTTAATTGCTTGGCAGCACTTATTAAAAGATTTTTAGTCGCGATTATACCTTCTTTTTCGCTTAAATTATTTCCTTCATATTCAACACCAATATAACCGGTATAGCCAGCATCCTTAACGATTTGTAACATTTTAAGGTAATCTATTTTAGGTTGATTGCCATTAGTGTCAAAATCATAACTTTTGGCACTCACCGCCTTCGCATAAGGCATTAACTCATTTACTCCTTTATATAGATCATACGCCTCTTTACAATTTTCATCATTTATCGATCCATAGTCTTTAGTTTGACAAAAATTACCAAAGTCAGGTAATGTTCCGCAATTCGATTTTCCTACTTTCTTCATAACATTAGCCAGCCATTCTCCATTGGATGTATATCCTCCATGATTTTCTACCAAAATGTTAATGTTCTTATTTTTAGCGTATTCCGAAAGTTTACTTAAGCCTTTAACAGCGGCTTCTGCAACATTATCATAGCTACCTACGCCGTGGGCATTCACTCTAATCGAGTGACATCCTAAATATTGTGCCCCATCAACCCATTTATAATGATTTTCGACAGCTATTTTTCTTTCTTCATCATTTGTTGAAGCCAATGAGCCTTCATCATCAATCATGATTAATACATTTTCAACGTTGTGTTTTTTACTTTCGCTCTTAAGTTTCTCAAGAACTACCTGCAGCCCTAAAGAATCAATTTTATCCTGGTAAAGTTGGCTGACATATTCCACGCCCTCAAAACCCAGAGCTTTTGCGTCTTTGGCAAAATCAAAAGGATCGGCTCCATTATTGTTTACAGCATTATTCAGGGACCATTGTGCTAATGATATTTTGAAGAAAGGTTCGGTCGGAGACTCAACTTTTGTTTCGGTAAGTTCCTTTTTCTTTTTTTGGTTATTACCACATCCTAAAAAGCATATTAAAAGAAGAGTTATTCCTATTTGAAAAAATCTAATTTTGACTTTGCTTTGTGTCATGAGTGTATTTTATTTGTTCTTAAATGAATTCTTATAGCACAATACAAATTATTGCGTTCGGAGATAAAATTTTATCTCGCGCCTTAATTGAGATCATTAATTAAGTAAATGTGAAAGTAAATAATCAAACCATGAATAATGTTTAGTTTTATTCACTGAAAGAATTTAAACACAGTAATACTTCAATTAATTTAATCGATACCAGAAATTAGATTATTTAAACCTCAAGTGTGATTAATTGCTTCTGTCTATATTCTAATGGAGTGCATTTCTCATGTTTTTTAAAGACAGTCGAAAAATATTGACTTGTAGAAAATCCACAACTGAATGCTACTTCGGTTACACTTAAGTCCTCATTTTTGGTAAGAATTTTTTTGGACAACTCAAGTCTTTTCATCATCAAATAACGCATTGGCGTTAAATTTGTTAACTGTTTACAGTGATGTGTAAATCTTGTCAAACCAACCCCTGCAGAATTTGCCATGTCCTCAATAGTCCAATCTTCAGAAAGATTCTTTTCAAGCTCTTTTAAAAACAATTTCACGCTTCTAGAACTATCTGTAAGTTCCTCATTCAATTGTACTTTGTCTGTATTTAATAAATCTAACAGTAATATCAACAGATGATTAACAAACAACCTTATTCTAGATGAATTACTGCCTTCAATATCAGTGTCAACAGCCTTCCCTATTCGTTGAAAACAATCTCTAATTCTTTTATCTGACTTCCAGCGCACCTCTTCATTTTGCCTTAAAATAGTAGTAAGTCTTAATAGATCCTTTGGAGCCAACATGATCCATTCTGGCCAATCCCAGTTTTGATGTGGCCTACGTATCCCTAAATCAATAATAACCCAGTAAAACTTACCCATTCCAATATTAGGATTACCCACTTTATGCGCCTCCCATGGTCTGGTAATGGTTAAATCGTTCGGTAACAACTCAAAAGCTTTGTTTTCTTGCGAATATGGCATAGAACCTGATTCTAAGAAATGAATCTCTATGCCCTCATTTCGATGCCAATCTAAACCCCAGTCTTGAGGCTCATTTGCATCCCAATAACCAATACTATTTAATCCTTTAGTATCATCTGTTAGGCGATCGCCAGGATAGGTATAGCGCGCAAGAGCTTTAAACTTTACCTTTTTTCGTTGCATTGCATCAACTAAAGGCAAACAAGTATCGGCATGATATACGATACCGTCTGCTTCAAATGGAGAGATTTGTTGTATATTTATTTTCACTGAAAAATAATGAACATTATTAAATTGCAAATTAGTTAATTTGGCAAGAACTCAAGAATTATAATCCCAAAAAAATTTAATAATATAAATTTTATTAATAAAACTAATTAAAAATGTATACAGCTTATTTAGATCCTCTCGAAGAAGAATATGATGCTATTGTTGTAGGCACAGGAATTTCCGGAGGTTGGGCCGCCAAAGAACTTTGTGAAAACGGTTTAAAAACACTCGTTTTGGAACGTGGAAGAATGATAACTCATATTGAAGATTATCCTACCGCTCATTTAGATCCTTGGGATTTACCAAATGGCGTAGTTTCCGAAAGGGAAACTCGAGAGCGAAAACCCAAGCAGGCTAGAGATGCTTCTGCTACAAATGCAGATGTTCAACACTTTTTTGTGGATGATAAATTACATCCTTATAATGAGGACAGGCGTTTTGACTGGATACGCGGTTATCATGTAGGAGGACGTTCGTTAATGTGGGGAAGACATAGTTATAGATTAAGCGATACCGA
>CAXMOQ010000120.1:0-7020 GCA_964195015.1 uncultured Flavobacteriaceae bacterium
AATTTATAAGAACAGCTTATCTACGTATAAAATCAATGATTTGGACTACGGCACCTTTGCTTTTTTTAATATATTCTATGTTTTTTTTACCAGATGTTAGGCGTTCTGTTGGGTGCTGAATAAATAAATTGAGTGCCTTGTTTAGTTCCTGCTGGTTGGAAATAGAAACCATGCCTTTATGTTGCATCATGACTTGCGCTTCAGGAAAACCAGCATGATTTTTACCTATGACGATAGGAATCCCGAAAACCGCAGGCTCTAAAGTATTGTGCATGCCTTTGGTTCCCATCGCACCACCAACGTATGCAATATTGGCATAACTGTACAATTTTGAGAGTAAACCTATCGAGTCTATAATAAGAACTTTAATATTTGAAACATCTTCATTTTCTATTTCCGAGTATAATAAGGTTTTCACATTTAAACCTTGTTGAAATTTTTCAATTTGCGAACTTTTAATATTGTGTGGCGCAATAATAAATTTCACATCGTTGGAGGGATGCGCATTAATATATTCGGCGATAAGCACTTCATCTTCTGGCCAAGTACTTCCAGCCACGACACACAGTTTATCTTGTTTAAATGCTTCAATATATGCTACGGTGTTGTCCTGTTCTAATTGGCTATAAACACGATCAAAACGTGTGTCGCCGGTAACTGTAACCTTACTATAATGAATTGAATTTAGTAATGTTTTTGAGGCTTCATTTTGGGTAAAAATATGTTCGAAAACAAATAAAGCCTGTCGTAGGGATTTCCCGTAGAATTTAAAGAACGCTTGATCCTCTTTAAATAACGCTGAAATTAATATTGCCTTAGAATTCCGCTTCTTTAATGCGTTTAAAAAATTTGGCCAAATCTCGTACTTTACAAAAATGGTAAGTTCTGGGTTAACCATATCCAGAAAGTGCTTGGCATTTTGTTTGGTGTCTAACGGAAGATAAACAACAACATCGGCGATAGACTTGTTCTTTTTTATTTCAAAACCAGATGGAGAAAAAAACGATAATACAAATTTATGATTCTTGTATAGCTCTCGTAATGCCTTAAATACAGGAAGGCCTTGTTCGTATTCGCCTAAAGACGCGCAATGAAACCACAAGGTTTTATCGTTTTTATTAAGGGCGTTTTTAAGGATGTCGAAAGTTTTAGAACGACCTGTAACGCCAAGCTTAATTTTATGGTTAAATGGCGCAACGCATTTTAAACCAAAAGCTACTATATATATCCCGATGTTGTAAATAAAATGCAATAGTTTTTCTTTGACGCTAAAATACATTTCTTTGAAATAAGTTCATCTGTAAATTTCAATTGTTTAAAAAATGACAGATGTAACATTTATTAAATTCAATATTAAAATGAACATTATTCGTGAATGTTTCATTGGTTAGCGTACATGAATTTTGTAATTTCGCTACCTACAAACCTGCAATAGGTATTAATAAAAAAGTATTATTGCTTTTGGTAATGCATTAAGATTTAAGCAATGGTCTGTAATTTTTTTTAGATGAAGAAAATCCAAATGGTCGACCTTAAAGGTCAGTATAGTAGCTTGAAAGATGTTGTAAACCCTTCAATTCAAGAAGTGATTGATAATGCATCTTTTATTAACGGACCAAAAGTCCACGAATTTCAAAAAAATCTAGAAACCTATTTAGGTGTAAAGCACGTAATCCCTTGTGCCAATGGCACCGACGCTTTGCAAATTGCCATGATGGGCTTGGGATTAAAACCTGGAGACGAAGTGATTACTGCCGATTTTACCTTTGCAGCAACGGTTGAAGTTATAGCCTTGCTAAATCTTACGCCGGTTTTAGTTGATGTTAACCCAGATGATTTTAATATCGATATTGAAGCCATTAAAAAAGCAATCACCCCAAAAACAAAAGCCATTGTTCCTGTGCATTTATTCGGACAGTGCGCCAATATGGAAGCCATTATGGAAATTGCCGAAGCACATAATTTATTTGTAATCGAAGATAATGCGCAAGCTATTGGCGCAACGTATACCTATGCAAACGGAAAAAAAGTGAAGGCAGGAACGATTAGCCAAGTGGCTTCAACTTCGTTTTTTCCTTCAAAAAATTTGGGATGTTATGGCGATGGCGGTGCTATTTTTACCAATGATGACGCTTTAGCGCATACCATTCGAGGGATCGTGAATCATGGGATGTATATAAGATATCATCATGATGTGGTTGGTGTTAATTCCAGACTTGATAGTATTCAGGCAGCGGTTTTAGATGTTAAATTACCACATTTGGACGACTATTGTAATAGGAGAAGAGAAGCAGCGAATAAGTACGACAAGGCTTTTAAGGGAATTGCGAATATTGAAGTTCCACATAGAAGTGGTAATGAAGACAACCATGTGTTTCATCAATATACATTAAAGATTAAAAATTGCGATCGGGATGCACTGGCAAAGTATTTAAATGACAATGCTATTCCTTGCGGTGTGTATTATCCTATTCCACTTCATAATCAAAAAGCATATCAAGATATACGTTATAATGAAGCTGATTTTTTGGTTACTAATCAGCTCGTAAAAGAAGTGATTTCACTTCCGATGCATACCGAATTAGACGATGAGCAAATCGAATTTATTACTTCAAAAATCATAGACTTTGTCAACAGATAAAATATTAGTTACTGGCGGGTTAGGTTTTATTGGATCACATACCGTAGTCGAACTGCAAAATGAAGGATTCGAGGTTGTGATTATCGATAATTTATCAAATTCATCCATCGAAGTATTAGACGGCATTACAGCAATTACTGGAACAAAGCCTGCCTTTGAAAAACTCGATTTAAGAGATAAACCGAAAGTTCAAGAATTTTTCAAAGAACATAGTGATTTAAAAGGCGTTATACATTTTGCGGCGAGCAAAGCCGTAGGAGAAAGTGTGGATGAGCCATTATTATATTATGAGAACAATATTAATACCTTGGTTTATGTGCTTCAGGAACTGCAAAAGTTTGAAAACCCTAGTTTTATCTTTAGTTCATCTTGTACTGTTTATGGTCAAGCTGATACATTGCCAGTTACCGAAGATGCACCTATAAAGTTAGCCGAATCGCCTTACGGAAACACAAAACAAATCGGTGAAGAAATTATTGGTGACACCTGTAAAGTAACATCACACCTAAAAGCTATTGCGCTGCGTTATTTTAACCCAATAGGCGCTCATGAAAGCGTGAAAATTGGAGAACTTCCTATTGGTGTACCACAAAATCTAGTGCCATTTATTACACAAACGGCCGTAGGAATTCGAGAACAACTTTCAGTTTTTGGAAGTGATTATCCAACCTCTGATGGCACTTGTGTTCGTGATTATATTCACGTGGTCGATTTGGCAAAAGCCCATGTGGTTGCACTTCAGCGTTTAATAGCGAACAAGAATATGTCTAATTACGAAGTATTTAATGTTGGTACGGGAACGGGCAGTACCGTGTTGGAAGTTATTCAATCGTTCGAGCGTGTTTCTGGAGAAAAGCTTAATTATAAAATTGCAAGTAGAAGAGCAGGTGATGTCGTGGCTGCATATGCCGATACCCATAAAGCAAATAATGAATTGGGTTGGAAAGCTGAACTTAATTTAGATGACGCCATACGTTCGGCTTGGAATTGGGAAAAACAGATTAGAAACAAATAATTAAAAAAGCCTCGATTCATATTGAGGATTTTTTAGTTGACTATTTCTTCAAGCTTCGGTTTTTTAAAACTAGCCAGAATTAACAATCCCATACCCACCATTACCGAAACATCGGCCATATTAAAGATGCCTGTTTTAAAAACACCTCCTAAATCAATATGGAAGAAATCGGTGACTTGACCATATAGAACCCGATCGTAGAGATTTGCTAGTCCGCCACCTATAATGAAACAAAACCCGACAAGTGAATAACGGTCTAAATTCTTATTTTTAAAGAGATAGTATATCACATAACCTAAAACTAGAATAGGCAAGATTAGCAATAGAATAAGTTTAAGCGTTGGATTAAAATCACTCCCCATACCTAAAAAGGCACCAGAATTTTCAACATTGGTCAATATGAAATAATCTCCAAACAACTCTGTTTCTTTATGCGGAATGACATTGGTTCTTACCCAAAATTTAGAGATCTGATCAATAGCTGCATTGAGTACTATCAAAATGATAATAAACGCTGAACGGGATAATTTCATAGACTAGGCTTCGGTTTCGTATGTTGCTGAAGCTGTTTGTGCTTCTCGATCTATTTTCTTCACCAAGCCTTGTAAAACGTTTCCTGGACCAACTTCTGTAAAATGAGTAGCGCCATCTGCAATCATGTGTTGCACCGATTGTGTCCAGCGTACAGGAGCTGTTAATTGAGAAATTAAATTCGCTTTAATGGCGGTTTCATCGGTCACGGCATTTGCCGTTACATTTTGATAAATGGGACAATGAGGTTTGCTGAACAATGTGTTTTCAATGGCGGCAGCCAATTCTTCGCGAGCAGGTTCCATTAAAGGTGAGTGGAAAGCGCCACCAACCGGAAGCACCAAAGCACGACGTGCACCTGCTTCTTTTAAGGTTTCACAGGCTTTGTTAATGGCTTCAATTTCTCCAGAGATTACGAGTTGTCCAGGGCAATTGTAATTTGCTGCAACAACAATGCCTTCAGTTGTAGAACATATATTTTCAACAATAGCATCATCTAATCCTAAAACCGCAGCCATAGTACTTGGTTGTAATTCGCATGCTTTTTGCATGGCTAAAGCACGTTGTGATACCAGTTTTAAACCATCGTCAAAAGTTAAAGTACCGTTGGCAACCAATGCCGAAAATTCCCCAAGCGAGTGTCCTGCAACCATATCTGGCTTAAAGCTATCGCCTAACGTTTTAGCTAAAATTACCGAGTGTAAAAATATGGCAGGTTGCGTTACTTTGGTTTGTTTAAGATCTTCAGCAGAGCCTTCAAACATAGTGTCTGTAATATTAAACCCTAGAATATGATTAGCTCTTTCAAACAATTCTTGTGCTAAAGGTGAGTTTTCGTAAAGGTCTAAACCCATGCCTGAAAATTGAGCACCTTGACCTGGAAATATATATGCGTTCATGTGTTTTTTGTTTAATGCTGCAAAAATAGGAATATTTTTTTTAGATATTAGACCGCTTCGCTGTTAGAATTAAGAATCAAGACTTGTTTCTAGTGTCTAGAAGCGAAGCGATTTTGGCTCCAACATTTCATAAACCAACACTTGCTGCCTCTGCACAACGCTCACCATCCATAGCTGCCGATACGATCCCACCAGCATAACCACCACCTTCACCACAAGGGAAAAGGCCTTCAATTTCTGGATGCTCAAAATTATCATTTCTTGGAATATTTACGGGTGATGAGGTTCGCGATTCAACACCTACAACATTGGCTTCAGCCGTGTAATAGCCATTCATTTTTTCTCCAAAAGCCTTAAATCCTGTACGTAAGCGTCCGCCAATGAGTTTGGGTAACAAGGAATGTAATGGCGCCGATTTTAATCCTGGTTGGTAGGACGTAGGATTCAAATTGGGAGATAAATTGCCCTCCACAAAATCGGTTAAGCGTTGTGCTGGAGCTACCTGACTGCGACCACCAGATGTGAAGGCTAACCGCTCCAGATCTTTTTGATATTCCAAACCTTTTAAAACACCAAATTGTTCGTATTTATGTAAATCCTTATCTGCATTAACTTCTACCACAATGCCAGAATTCGCAAATTCGTTATTACGTTTAGAGGGCGACATGCCATTAACAACAACTTCGCCATTTGCCGTTGCGGCAGGCACTATAAATCCGCCAGGGCACATACAAAACGAATACACGCCGCGGTCGTTTACTTGATGTACCAAACTATACGCTGCAGCTGGCAATAATTCATTTCGCTTACCAGAACAGTGATATTGAATACTATCTATAATATGTTGTGGATGCTCCACACGAACGCCCATGGCAAACGACTTGACTTGTAACGCAATCTCTTTTTTGTGTAGCAGATAATAAATATCCCTTGCCGAATGCCCTGTTGCCAGAATTACCCGGTTTACAGACATTTCAATATCGTTTTGTAATTGAATAGCTTGTATTTTATTATCTTTAATAATGAAGTCGGTAACGCGACTTTCAAAATGAATTTCACCACCATAATTTAATATGGTCTCTCGAATATTCTTAACCACCTTTGGTAATTTATTCGTCCCAATATGCGGATGGGCATCTATAAGAATTTGGTCTGTTGCGCCATGAAAGACCAGGTTTTCGAAAATGCGTCGTACATCACCGCGCTTTAAACTGCGTGTGTATAATTTCCCGTCACTATAAGTTCCGGCGCCACCTTCGCCAAAGCAATAATTAGAATCTTCGTTAACAAAATGATCTTGGTTTATGGCTTTTAAATCACGACGACGGTCTTGTACGTTTTTACCACGTTCCAGAACAATAGGTTTGAAACCTAGCTCGATGCAACGTAAAGCGGCATACATACCAGCTGGACCAAAACCAATAATATGAATGGGTTTTGCCTTGGAAACATCTTGATAATCAAATGTGTATTCAGACGTTTTAGGAAGCGGTTCCCTTATATAAACGGCAACTTTATAATTAAAGATAATTTTAGGTTTTCGAGCATCGATAGATTTGCGAAGGACTTTGATGCCTGTGATATCGCTTCTATCAATATCTAGAAACCTCGACGATTTTAGTAATAGCATATCGCTACGTTCTTCTTCTTTAAGTGTGATACGAAGCTGAATCTCTTTTATCATGTAGCAAAATTACTTAAAATAGAAAGAGGAACAGAATGATATTATTAAAAGAGTGTTTTTTGAATTTGGAATATGAAAAGGGATATAAACTTTGGAGATTCGTTTAACATTTAGTATAAAGGGCGTTTTAATGCCCTTTATACATTGTGCCTGTTGCACAAGTTTGTTGATAAAGATAACATTCCAAATTAAAATCAGCTTTGTTATTTCTTAACTTTAGTTATGCAAGGCAAGAAAGAATATCAAGAAA
>CAXMOQ010000121.1:0-6697 GCA_964195015.1 uncultured Flavobacteriaceae bacterium
TATCACAGGACATTCCTATTGCTATATTATATATTTCGTTATGGTATTACATCCATATTTAAACCAAAATATTTTAACCTTTTCAAAATGTTTTTAGGTGGTGCTCATATATCTAAATCTCTAAAACAGCAACAAGAGATAATTTCTGAACTATGAATACAGAAATAAACAAAGCTTTTGAAGTCCTCAAAAAAGGAGGTATCATTCTCTATCCTACAGACACGGTTTGGGGTATTGGCTGTGATGCTACCAATTATGAAGCTATAGAAAAAATATACCTATTAAAACAACGCACAGACAACAAATCCATGATATGTTTAGTAAGCGATTTTAAAATGCTTAATCAATATCTTAAAAAGATTCCAGAAGTGGCTTACGATATTATAAGATATGCCACAAAACCAACATCTGTTATTTACGATAATCCTGTTCATGTTGCCGAAAACATTATTGCAAAAGATAACAGTTTAGCTATTCGCGTTGTTCGTGAAGGGTTTGCCAACAAGCTTATAAAAAAGCATAGAAGGCCTATAGTGTCAACATCGGCAAATATTAGCGGACAGCCAACACCCAAGAATTACCAAGAAATATCAAGTGAGATTTTAAAAGGTGTGGACTATATCGTAAATTTGCAACCTCAAAAAAAAGTTGGAAAGCCATCAGCGATTATTAAGTTAAGTAATGATGGGCAAATTAAGATTATTAGATAATAAAATTCCAGTATTCAAAATTCCAAATTCCAAAAAATCCAATTGGTATTTGGTGCTTGAAAATAGATTATTATGAAGTTAAAACAAGCATTACAGCATAACATCTTCAAGGTCATCTCGCAATCTGCTAAAGCATTAAATTTAGACAGTTATGTTATAGGCGGTTTTGTACGTGACTTAATTTTGAAGCGTGGTTCGCACAAAGATATTGATATTGTAGCTATTGGCAATGGTATTGAACTTGCGAGACAGGTGGCTAAAAACCTTCCAAACAACCCTAAAGTACAGGTTTTTAAAACATACGGTACAGCCATGCTTCGTTATGATGATATTGAAATTGAATTTGTAGGTGCAAGAAAAGAATAATATAACGAAGATAGTCGAAATCCGATTGTAGAAAACGGGACACTTGAGGACGATCAAAACCGACGTGACTTTACAATAAATGCTTTAGCTCTGGATTTAGGTGAAAACAATTTTGGCGATTTACTGGATCCGTTTAATGGGATCTCCGATTTAGAAAATAAAATAATTCGAACTCCATTAAACCCAGATACTACTTATAGCGATGACCCTTTACGCATGATGCGCGCTATACGTTTTGCAACACAGCTTAATTTTACAATTGAAGAGAAATCGCTTAAATCGATAACTAAAAATAATCATAGGATCGAGATAATCACAAAGGAACGCGTTGTTATAGAGTTGAATAAAGTTCTTGAAAGTGAAAGACCATCCATTGGATTTCTTTTATTGGAAAAAACAGGATTATTAGATTTTATTTTACCGGAACTTACTGCACTTAAAGGTATAGATGAAGTTGAAGGACAACGCCATAAAGATAATTTTCACCATACTTTAGAAGTCGTTGATAACATTTCTAAAAACACCGATGACCTCTGGTTACGCTGGGCTGCTTTACTGCATGATATTGGAAAAGCACCAACCAAAAGATTCAGCAAAAAAGTGGGTTGGACTTTTCATGCACATGAATTTGAAGGTTCAAAAATGGTCTACCAATTATTTAAGCGCTTAAAGATGCCATTAAATGACAAGATGAAATTTGTACAGAAAATGGTGGTTATGAGTTCCCGCCCTATTGTACTGGCAAACGAAACAGTAACCGATTCTGCGGTTCGACGATTGGTTTTTGATGCAGGAGATTATGTTGATGATTTAATGACGCTTTGCGAAGCCGATATCACCACAAAAAATCCAAAAAAATTCAATAATTATCATAATAACTTTAAAATCGTTCGTCAAAAGATAGTAGAAGTTGAAGCGCGTGATCAAGTACGTAACTTTCAGCCGCCAGTATCCGGAGAAGAAATTATGAAAACCTTTAATTTAAACCCGTCACGAGAAATAGGCTTGATAAAAGACGCTATAAAAGAAGCTATTCTTGAAGGCGATATTCCTAATGAACATGACGCCGCTTTTAAACTGATGCTTAAAGAAGGAGAAAAGTTAGGGCTTAAAAAAAATTCGTAGTGTTCAGTAAAATAAATTAATATTCGTGCATTCGTGGCCAAAAACAATATAAAAAAAGACAACAACAAAGTCATTTACTGGCTATTAACAGGTTGCTTACTTATCTTTATCATGGTTGTGGTTGGTGGTATTACTAGGCTAACACATTCTGGTTTATCAATTTCCAATTATAAATTAATTTCTGGAACAATTCCACCAATGAATGAAGTTGAATGGCAGGAAGCGTTCGACCTTTATAAGCAATATCCAGAATACCAAAAGCTAAATACCAATTTTTCACTACAAGATTTTAAAGATATTTATTTCTGGGAATGGTTACATCGTGCCATTGGCAGATTGATTGGCATGGTTTTCTTCATTCCGTTTTTATACTTCTTAATTGCGAAACAGCTTACAAAACCAACTATTAAAAAATCCATTATTTTGCTTGGATTAGGAGGATTTCAAGGCTTTTTAGGCTGGTACATGGTAAAAAGTGGTTTGGTTGATAATCCAGATGTAAGTCATTATAGGTTAGCGTCCCACTTAACAACGGCATTCATCACATTTGCATATACCTTTTGGGTCGTTTTAGATATTTTATTTCCAATAAAAAACCAGATTCATAAAAGGTTCCGGAATTTGGTTAGAGCTGGTTTAGCAGTATTATTAATCCAAATTATTTACGGTGCCTTCGTCGCTGGTCTGGATGCAGGGTTTATACATAACCACTGGCCAATGATGAGTGAAGGTAAGTTTATGCACGAAACCGTTTATATAGAGCAAAATCCGGTTTACAAAAACTTTATTGAAGGCAAAAGTGGCGTGCAATTTGTACATCGCATACTGGCTTATATTGTCGTGCTGTTTGTATTTTTAATTTGGTATAGAGCAAAAAATATGAATATTACCAAAAACCAATCGAAAGGCATACATGTACTGTTAATTATGGTTGGCATTCAGTTTGTATTAGGCGTATTCACCGTATTATATCAAGTTCCTGTTTGGTTAGGCGTGGCACATCAGATCGGTGCGTTTTTCTTATTAAGTGCCATGATATTTACCCTGCATCGTTTCAGTAAATAATTCAAAAAAAGCATACCTTTGCATCTTAACTTTTTATAATGGTTTACAGATTTAGAGTCATACTTGATAATGATACGGAAGACGACATATTTCGTGATTTAGAGCTTTTCGAAACCGATTCGCTTGAAGATTTGCATAATATAATTGCCCAATCCTTTGGATTTGGAGGTACCGAAATGGCATCGTTTTACATTAGCGACGATACGTGGAATCAAGGCGAAGAGATTTCCTTATTTGATATGAGCGAAGGTGTAAATGCGGTCAAGCTCATGAATGAAACGGTTATTAATCATGTTGTTCATGAAGCGCAAACAAAATTAATTTATGTTTATGATTTTTTGAACATGTGGACGTTTTATGTTGAATTGGCCGAAATTGTTGAAGAAGTTCAAGGCACCGACTACCCAAACCTTATGTATGTTCATGGACAAATTCCGGATGAAGCTCCAGAAAAATCTTTTGAAGCTGAAAACCTTGAAGACTTTAACACATCCGATGATGTATTAGATATGGATGAGTACGATAATTTTGATTTTGACGAAAATTGGAATTAGAACCGATCTTTTTTTAAATATCTTTAGTATTTACACTTACATAATTACGCTTAACAAAGTCTAAAGCATTTTTAAGAATTTCGCCCATGTTTTTACTGCGCTTAAAGTTTACATCTAAAGTATAATCGTAAATTACTGCCTTTAGCAATTCTATATTATTATGGTTAGAAATAGTATCAGAGATCATGCATTCTAACACTTCTGCTATTCTATCATGATAACTTATTAAACGTTTTGCAACACTCGAGCGCTCTTCCAGCTTATATTGATCTACAGAAAACTTCTCAAATCTTTCCGAAACCAACTCTACCATTTTTGAATTTTCTTTAAAAAATTGCGGTCTGTAAATATTAAACTTCCCTTCGTAACATTGCTGATCAAAATCTATCGCTCTAATTTTATACACCACATGATCAAAATCGTGAATCGGTACTATCACATAATTATACGAACGCATATCACCCAAAAGCCTGATCATGCAGCGTTCGTTAAATTTCACAAACTCTTTTGCAATTTGAGATTTTTCTGAAGAACTACACTCTGGTAACATATTTTTGATAAACTCGTCCCCAGGAATGCCCGCAATATGCTCTTCGATTAAAGTATCCTTATAAACTAAAAAATTCAAATTATATGGCGATAACATGTGCTCTAACTCCAAGCCATAAATACGGGAAGCATCCGCTTTCTTAACATAGAAATAAGTATAATTATCGTTTAATACATTTCTAATCTTAACCCTAAAAGGTTTTGAATTTCCAAAAGTACAATAGTCAATAGCATCAACACTTAAGAAAGGAATGGTTCTTTCATTTCCGTCAGAATGCAAAATAGTGTATACCTTTTTTAAGCTTAAATCAATATCTTCTCTTTCAAAATCATTGTAGTAAACGCGTATCCAAAGCGTATCGTTATCATGTTTATCATAAACTACAACCGAACCTTGAAAACGTAATAAATCATCATAAAAAATAGGAATTTTAATATCGCGGTTATATTCCTTTAAATAAGAATTAAGTTTTCTATTTACAGGAAAGGAAGGTTTCTTTTTAGATATTTTTAAATCTTTCATGATGCATAATCTATAATTCAAATGTAATATATTTTCGTAGAGTTATTAAAAACCTTTGTAACAACTTAGAAGTTTAGTCGTCATACGTTTATAACTAACCAGTGCAGGACTTCTTGAAATTAATTCGGGTACAGTCTAGGCATCAAAATAATTCATTTTGGAACATATTCTTACTATAAATAATCTTACCAAAAAATTTGGCTATCTCACTGCTGTTAAAGACTTAACGTTTACCATAAACAAAGGTAATGTCTATGGCATTTTAGGGCCTAATGGTAGTGGAAAATCTACAACACTCGGTATTGTTTTAAATGTTGTAAATAAAACACATGGCGACTTTCATTGGTTTGATGGTAACACCACAACACATGACGCATTAAAAAAAGTAGGCGCTATTATAGAACGTCCAAATTTTTATCCATACATGTCAGCTTATCAAAACTTGAAATTGGTTTGTAAAATTAAAGGTGTTGATTATTCTAAAATTGATGAAAACCTTGAAATTGTAGGCTTACTTGATCGTCGTGACAGTAAATTCAAAACTTTTTCTTTAGGTATGAAACAGCGTTTGGCCATTGCTTCGGCATTACTTAACGATCCTGAAATATTAATTCTTGATGAACCTACTAACGGATTAGACCCGCAAGGGATTCATCAAATAAGAGAAATTATTAAAGATATCGCAGGTAACGGAACAACCATTTTACTAGCCTCTCACCTATTGGATGAAGTCGAAAAGGTTTGCTCTCATGTTGTGGTTTTACGTAAAGGTGAAAAATTATATTCGGGTCGCGTTGACGAAATGATTTCAAGCCATGGTTTTTTTGAATTGAAAAGCGATGATCACGATGCTTTAATAAAATTGTTAAAAGGTCATGCGTCCTTTGAAAACATTAAAATTAAAGATGGTTTAATAACGGCTTTTTTAAATGAGCCTTTAGAGGCTAATGTTTTTAACAAACAACTTTTTGAAAGCGGCATAACTTTATCTCATTTAGTAAAACGAAAAGAAAGTTTAGAAGAACAATTTTTGCAGTTAACCGACAATAACTAATTCAACCAAAACCAACCAGCACATGCTACGTCTTATAAATTTAGAATTACAAAAACTACTATTAAATAAAGTAAGTAAAATATTAATAATTGTATCGTTTATTTTACCATTTACAGTTTTAATTTTATCTTCAATAAAAATTAATTTCTTTGGGTTTTTCACATTAGAACTGGGCGAGTTGGGGATTTTTAACTTTCCAATTATTTGGCATATCACTACATTTTTTGCGGCTCAATTTAAGTTCTTCTTTGCCATTGTTGTAGTAAGTATGATTGGCAATGAATATAGCAATAAAACCATAAAGCAAAATCTTATTGATGGATTAAGTAAAAGGGAATTCATCCTTTCAAAATTTTACACCATTGTTTTCTTCTCATTAATTGCCACCTTACTCATTGGGATAGCATCATTTTTAATTGGTCTTTATTATTCAAGTTATAATGAAGCCAGTATCATTTTTAGGGAAATTGAATTTTTACTTGCCTACTTTGTAAAGCTTATTGGCTTTTTTAGCCTTTGTTTATTCTTTGGAATGTTGGTAAAACGTTCGGCCTTTGCATTAGCTTTTATTTTTATTCTATTTATTATAGAATGGATTATTTTTGGATTAATTACCTGGAAAGTAAATATAGATATTGCAGAAAAAATTCAGAATTTCCTTCCTTTAAAATCTATGCACAAACTTATAGATCAGCCTTTCCAACGGGTTATGATGACCAAGTTTCCAGACAAAGGTGAATTAGCTTACGAC
>CAXMOQ010000122.1:0-6622 GCA_964195015.1 uncultured Flavobacteriaceae bacterium
TGTTTAAGCGGGACGAAATTGTGGATAAAGTTTGGGGCAATGAGGTTGGTGTTGGCGGAAGAACTATTGATGTGCATATTAGAAAGCTTCGGGAGAAAATTGGCGACGATTGTTTTAAAACGGTAAAAGGCGTAGGGTATAAGTTTGTGAATTAATGGCAAAATATTTTATAAGATCATATAAGTTTGCTTTTAAATCGGCGTTATTTATTACGATATTTTTAACGCTCTTCATTAGCGTTTTTTTATACGTGTTTTATACCATTAATCTGTGGTCTATTTTGCTGTTTTCCATTGTATGTTATCTGTTTAGTTTTTTTGTAATTCAATATCGCGTAGAACGCTTTATACATAAACGCATAAAAAAGATATATGATGATTTAACCTTATTGGAATCTACTTCATTTAGTAAAGATCCTATCACGACAGATATGGCAACCCTAACACAAGAGATTGACAAGTATGCGAAAGATAAAAAGCTCGAAATTGAAGCCCTTAAAATTAGGGAAGAATATCGAAAAGAGTTTATTGGTAATGTCTCTCACGAATTAAAAACCCCTTTGTTTACGGTTCAAGGTTATATTTCGACTTTACTTGATGGTGCTTTAGAAGACGAAAACTTAAGGCATAAATATTTAGAACGCGCCGATAAAGGTGTTGAGCGACTCATCTATATTATTAAGGATCTGGACATGATTACCAAGCTGGAAGCTGGCGATTTGAGTTTGGATATGGAAGCCTTCGATATTGTTCCACTGGTTCAGAATGTGTTTGAGTTGTTAGAAATGAAAGCAACAAAGAAAGAAATCACGCTAACCTTCGATATGGATTATAAAAAACCAATAATGGTTAAAGGTGATAAAGAACGCTTGCAGCAAGTGCTTTCTAACTTAATTGTGAATTCTATTAAATACGGACAAAAGCGAGGTACAACCGAAGTAAGCATTGAAAACCTTATAAAAAACAAAGTGATTGTTCGTGTAACCGATAATGGCGAAGGCATTGAGAAAAGACATCTGCCACGTTTATTTGAACGTTTTTACCGTGTTGATAAAAGTGGATCACGTAAAGAAGGTGGTTCTGGTTTAGGATTAGCCATTGTAAAGCATATTATCGAAGCGCATAACGAAAAAATATATATTGAAAGCGAACTTGGCATAGGCAGCGAATTTTCATTTACTCTGGAAAAGGTCAAATAGGGTTTTAAAATGCACATCATTCTCGAAGCAATTTAAACCTTGGTAAATTTGAGCTTTTTCAAGCTTTTCAATGCTGAATTTATCTTGTTTACAATAAACTGCGATTTGTTTTTCTTCTAATCGACGTGCTAAATATTCTTGTTCAAATTGTCCGGGTGTTGGAATAAAAAATGCCTTTTTTTCAAGTTTAGCCAAATCCATAATGGTAGTGTATCCAGAACGTGCTATAATAAGTTTACTTTCATTGATGGCCTTTTCAAGTTCCTGACTTTGCATAAAATTGTAAAGGGTAAACTGGTTTTTAATGGTGCTGGTTTGTATGTCTTCTACAAGACCTTTTATAAACAGAATTTTTCCATCAAAAAGGTTTAGTTCCTTTAACAATTTTTCTTCTAATAAAGTACGTTGAGGTTCCGGACCAGAAAGCAATACCAAAATGTCCCAGAGAATAGGCAATTTATATTTTTGAAACCGACTTATTGCACCCATATATTTTAACCGAAAAGTAGCTTGTTTTAAATGCCCCAAATTTCCACTTAAATTATTCTCACTTTCAGCATCCGGAATCCAACATTCATCAAACTTTTTAATAAGGTGTTGATGCAGTTTTGTGGTGAACCAAGTTGTGCTTCCGCTTAAAACATTTAGCTGATGCGTAATATACACAGAAGGGATATTTTTGCTATAAACTCCAAATCTGTTGTCAGAAATGATGCCATCTATCTTGTAGGTTTCAATAATGGATTGAGTCGCTTTTTTTTCGGCTTTAATAACCTTTAGAAGCTTTGGAAGATCTTTTAAAAGTTTCAGTTTAAGAGATTGCCCTTCTTTTGGATATTCTATGTGATACGATGGAAGTTCAAGATGAATGCGTTGTGGGAATTCCTTTTTAAGCAGATGTAATGCAGCGCCATCCGAAGCTATGATAGGTTCAAAATGATGCTCCATCAAGGCATTGATGATCGGAATGCATCTTGTGGCATGACCCAAACCCCAATGTAACGGCGCAACTAAAATGCGTTTTTTTAAGTTCATAAGAAAAACAAATATAAAGCTAAAATGTTTCCTTAATTTTGTCAAAATTATTAAAATAATAAGACTATTAAATAATTTCACATAACACCTAAAACAGTGGGAAGCAAAAACAAACTGAAACGATTTAAGGAGAATGAAACATTTGCTAATGTTTTTCAGCCATCACGAGAAGCATTGGTCGATCAAGATTATAAGCTTAAAGGTAGATGGAATGAGCATTTTTTTAAAAATAACAATCCTTTAGTTTTGGAATTGGGTTGCGGAAAAGGAGAATATTCGGTAGCATTGGCACAAAAATACCCAAATAAGAATTTCATCGGAATCGATATAAAAGGTGCACGATTTTGGCGCGGTGCCAAAACAGCAATAGAAGATAACATACCAAATGTCGCGTTTTTACGTACCCAAATCGAACTTATAGATTATGCTTTTGCCGAAAATGAAGTGGATGAAATTTGGATCACGTTTCCAGATCCGCAAATAAAGTACAAGCGCACAAAACACAGAATGACCAATACAGAATTTCTTCAAAAATATAAAAGAATCCTTAAAAAAGAAGGTGTGGTAAATCTTAAAACCGATAGCGAGTTTATGCATGGTTACACGCTTGGGCTGCTTCATGGTGCTGGACATGAGGTACTTTATGCAAACCACGACGTGTATAAACAAGAAGGAAGCCCGGAAGAAGTCACCGGCATTCAAACCTTTTATGAAGCACAGTATTTAGAGCATAATAAACCAATTACGTATATTCGATTTAAAATTAAAGATTCTTGAACATAACTTTGACTTTTTTACTTGGTTTGATTATTGCACTCGTAGGTGTTATCCCTCCAGGATTGCTCAATATGACGGCCGCTAAAATAAGTTTAAAAGAAGGGTATAACCGAGGGATTATGTTTTCGGTTGGGGTTTGTTTGATCGTTATGGTACAAACCTATATTGCTGTAATCTTTGCACGATATTTAAGTAATCATCCCGATGTTATCGAAATTCTTCAACGTGTTGCTCTGGTTATTTTCATTCTTATTACTGTTTATTATCTAGTGTTTGCAAAAAAAATAGCAAAACCTAATGTTGATCAAAATGTTAAGAGCAAACACGGTCGATTGCTTTTCGGAATGTTTTTGTCTTGCCTTAATGTATTTCCTATACCGTATCATGCCTACATGAGTATTACGCTTGCATCGTTTGGGTGGTTAACGTTCGATCTTACAAGCATAGCATCCTATGTCGCTGGAGTGGCCATGGGAACCTTTGTCATGTTATATGTTTATATATTCTTTTTCGACAAAATTAAAAACAGGGCATTCACGTCTCAAAAGAATATGAACTATATCATTGGAGGTATCACAGGAGCCATTTCTATTATCACACTTATTAATATTATCAAAGAAATGTAGTTTATGAAATGTCCAATGGAGAATTACATCTGACAATTTAAAAAACAATAAAAAAAGAACAGATGAAAGTGGAATCCTTGAATTTCTTTGATAAAGTTTACCAAGTGGCTCGACTTATCCCTTATGGCAGAGTTACCAGTTATGGCGCTATTGCCACGTTTCTTGGTGCTGCCAGAAGTGCTAGAATGGTGGGCTATGCTATGAATGGTTCTGTAAGTAAAGATGTCCCGGCGCATCGTGTGGTGAACAGAAAAGGATTGCTCACAGGAAAACAGCATTTTGAAGGCACGAGCCTCATGCAACAACTGTTGGAAAGTGAAGGGATTGTTGTTATCGATAACCAAATCAAAGATTTTGAGAAATTGTTTTGGGATCCTTTGAAGGAGTTGTAATTCTCAAATATCAAGTGCCAAATTCGATGATCGCATGTGGGAGTTTGGAATTTTAATTCTATTATTTCCTAATTTTTGTAAAATTTACAAATAATTGCAAATCGAAAAAACTTCTAACTTCGGTCTTTATTCTTCTAGCTTTATTATTTATATTTGCACTTTAGAATGATTCTTAATTAGTGAAACTCTGTTTTAAAAAGTGAAACGTATTTAAAACAGACAGCTGAACTAATCTCAATGAGAGATTGAGGTTTTTTAAATCGATTTTTCATTAATTTAATCAGATTCCTGCCTTCGTGGGAAATGAATATGAAATGAGCCATGACATAATATATGAATGCTAACTAATTCATTATTGGCGAATTACAGATGACAGTTAAAAAGCAATAAGCATAAACAGATGAAACTAAATAAACAAGATATATTTAAAGCTCTTGAAACCATTACAGCTCCTGGAGAAGGAAAAAATATGGTAGAAAGTGGTGCAGTTAAAAATGTAATGACTTTTGGTGATGAGGTTATTGTAGATATAACCATTACCAATCCAAGTTTACAGGCAAAAAAGCGTGCTGAAGTCGATATCATGAAAACCATCCATGATATAGTTTACGAAAAAGCTAAAGTAACCGTAAATGTAAAGGTCGATGCACCAGCGAAACCAGCAGCTAATGTTATTAAAGGAAATCCAATTCCCGGGATTCAAAATATTATAGCTGTAGCTTCAGGTAAAGGTGGCGTAGGCAAATCTACGGTAACGGCTAATCTTGCAGTAACACTTGAAAAAATGGGATTTAAAGTTGGGATTTTGGATGCTGATATTTATGGACCTTCCATTCCAATTATGTTTGATGTTGAAAATGAACGTCCATTAGCAGTTAATATTGATGGGAAATCGAAAATGAAACCTGTTGAGAATTATGGTGTCAAAGTCTTATCTATTGGTTTTTTCACTCAACCGGATCAAGCAGTTGTTTGGCGTGGTCCAATGGCATCGAAGGCTTTAAACCAAATGATTTTTGATGCCCATTGGGGAGAACTTGATTTTATGCTCATCGATTTACCACCGGGAACAGGCGATATTCATTTAAGTATCATGCAAGCGTTGCCATTAACTGGAGCAGTTATAGTTAGTACTCCACAAAATGTGGCATTGGCAGATGCTAAAAAAGGAGTAGCCATGTTTCAGCAAGATAGTATTAATGTACCCGTTTTAGGAATTATAGAAAATATGTCGTTTTTCACGCCAGAAGAATTGCCTGAAAATAAATACTATATCTTCGGAAAAGAAGGAGCAAAAAATCTGGCAGAAGACTTACAAGTTCCTTTTTTAGGAGAATTGCCATTAGTACAAAGTATTCGGGAAGCTGGTGATATTGGTCGTCCGGCAGCATTACAAACTGCGACTCCTTTAGAGCAAGCCTTTGAAAAACTAACACAAAATGTAGTTTTAGAAGTAGTAAAACGCAATGATGATTTACCTCCAACCGAAGCTATAAAAATTACAACAATGGCTGGATGCGCTGCATTTAAAAAATAAGATATGACCACAGAAGAACTAAAATTAAATATAGAAAATGCTCTAGATGAAATACGTCCTTTTTTAGAAAGTGATGGTGGTAATATTTCTTTAGTGTCTATTGAAGACGGTAAAATAGTTAAAGTTCAATTAGAAGGTACATGCGTAGGATGTAGCGTTAATCAAATGACACTAAAGTCTGGTGTAGAAATGACCATTAAAAAATATGCGCCACAGATTGAAGAGGTTATTAATATTGAATGATGTTATTCTTCAGTATTAAACTCTATTTTTATTCACCATGCAACCAGGCTTTCTTCCCTAATAGCGTTTCTTCAGATTCAACGCGATCATCATCAGGTACACAGCAGTCAACCGGACATACAGCTGCACATTGTGGTTCATCATGAAATCCTTTACATTCTGTGCATTTATCTGGAACAATAAAATAAAATTCATCAGAAACGGGTTCGTTATCGGCATCGGCATCAACGTCTCCACCTTGAGGTAAAGTAACCATCCCACTTAAAGCAGTTTCGTCGGCATAAGCCCATGCTTGATCTGGTTCGTATATTGCATTATTTGGACACTCTACAACACAAGCATCGCAGTTAATACATTCGTCTGTTATTATAATTGCCATTTTATTTAATTTTTACCTATTGATATACTACAAAAGTAATGAAATCTATAAAATTATCATAAATATCATTAACTTGTAACTAAAATAACCCTTTAACTATTGTTAATATAAAGTTATTTTCTATAAATTTAATATAAATTTACCAAACTATCGTAAGATATGATTACAACTGAAAAAAATATTAAGCCTGAAGTTCTTGAAGCTGTAATTATTCGTTTTGTCGGCGATTCTGGTGATGGGATGCAATTAACGGGGACACAATTTTCCGACACTTCTGCAATGTTTGGTAATGATATTGCTACTTTTCCAAACTTTCCAGCCGAAATTAGGGCACCCCAAGGGAGCTTATACGGTGTCTCGGGATTTCAGGTTCATATAGGAAGTGTAGAAATTAGTACGCCTGGTGATAGTGTAGATTTATTAGTTGCTATGAAC
>CAXMOQ010000123.1:0-351 GCA_964195015.1 uncultured Flavobacteriaceae bacterium
TTAAATTCAGCTATTTCACCAATGGCAAAAATATCTGGGTTTGATGACTGTAAATGCTGATTTACTTTAATACCCCGGCTGCATCGAATTCCATTTTCTTTGGCTATTTCAATATTAGGCTGGGTACCAATAGCATACACAATAGCATTAGCAGTTATAAGTCTTCCACTTTTTAAAGTAATATTAAGATCGCCGGTATCTTCATCATCAAATACAGTACTTACTTCGTTGTCAAAATAGATTTGAATTCCCCGTTCTTGCACATCGAGTGCCAGTAGTTTGCTGGAAACCTTATCTAATTGACGTTCCATTAGTCGTGATGCCCGCTGAACAATGGTTATTTTAACATTT
>CAXMOQ010000123.1:361-6525 GCA_964195015.1 uncultured Flavobacteriaceae bacterium
CTGCCAGTTCTAAACCTAATAATCCTCCTCCAACAATAACAACATGTTGGTCTTCTGGTTCCAGATTTGTACTCTCCAAATACTTTTTAAAATTATCGGCATCATTTTTACTACGCATAGTAAACCTGCCAGGTAATTCTAATTGGGCGTCTTTTGGAACAAAGGCCCGGCTTCCGGTAGCTAAAATAAGTTTATCGTATAAATGGCTTCCCCCTTTATTATCAATAATTGTTTTACTTTCGGCGTCTATTTTAGTGATAAAGGTTTCTGGGTGAAGATTAATTTTCAGTTTCTTCAGTTCTATTTCTTTTATTTTAAGAAGCTGTTCCCAACTCAATTCTTCTGTGATATATTCCGGTAACAAAACCCTATTGTAAAAGAGATTAGGTTCTCTCGAAAATACGTGAATCTCATCCTCTTCATTATGATCCCGGTAATTTTGTACAAACCTGAAAGAGGCAGCTCCGGCACCAACTACGATAATCTTTTCTGTTGACTTCTTATATTTTGAGACAGAAACCGAGGTAAATTTAAAATCGGGTTCTTTGGACTGTGGATCGACAATGGTATTGGTCAGGTTGTTTGCGCGATTTAAGTCGCTTTGTAATTGTTTCCCCCAGTGCATTGGTAAAAAAACAACACCTTTTCTAATATTTTCTGTCACTTTCGCCCTAACCCGAACAGTTCCATTAATACTTTTTATTTCGGTAATATCACCATCTTTTATTTTACTCAAATGTGCATCAACCGGGTTGATCTCCAAAACCGGACTTGGATAGTGTGTTTTCAACCGCGACACTTTTCCTGTTTTCGTCATGGTATGCCATTGGTCGCGAATGCGTCCCGTTGTGAGAATAAGAGGGAAATCGGCATTTGGTTTTGTCGAGGCATTTTCAATACTATCGGGAACATTGAAAATTGCTCTTTGTGAGGGTGTATAAAACTTTTTATCTTCAAAAAGCCGTGGCGTTCCCGAATGCCTATATTCTGGAACAGGCCATTGAAATGTACCTTCGTTCTTTAAACGATCATAATTCAAATAAGAGATATCGATGTGGGTCCCTTTTGTCATGGAACAGTATTCCTGATAAATTTCTTCGGTACTGTTATAATTAAATCCACGAAAGCCCATTTTTTGTGCAAAATCACAAAGGATTTCAACATCGGCTTTGGCTTCTCCAGGAGGATCCAGTTCTTTTGGCAGGTAAGAGATGCGTCGTTCAGAATTGGTCATGGTGCCTTCCTTTTCAAGCCATCCTGCTGCAGGAAGCACTAAATCGGCAAAGGCAACAGTATCAGACTTATGTGAGATATCCTGGACGACAACAAATTTTGCGTTTTGCATGGCTTTTTCAATACGATGCGTATTTGGTAAGCTAACCAATGGATTGGTACAAACAATCCAAACTGCTTTTAGTTTTCCTTCTTCGAGAGCATCAAACATTTCTGTTGCTGTATAGCCGGGTTTATCCGAAATTTTATCGACACCCCAAAATTGTGCTACTTCACTACGATGTTCGATGTTTGAAAGATCTTTGTGAACAGCCAACAAATTGGCCATACCTCCAACTTCTCGTCCGCCCATGGCATTTGGTTGTCCGGTAAGTGAAAATGGCCCGGATCCAGGTTTGCCTACCTGTCCCGTAATTAAGGATAAATTTAAAATTGAAAAGTTTTTATTGGTTCCTATAACGCTCTGGTTTAGACCCATGGCCCACATACTTATAAAACCTTTTGAAAGACCAATGATATCTGCCGCTTTTCTAATATTTTTTTCAGGAACACCACATTGTTTTGAAGCTCTTTTAATGGATAGAGAAAATATTTGTTCTCTATATTGATCGAATCCTTCAGTATGGTTTTTAATAAAATCATCATCAATTAAACCACGTTCATAAAGACGTCTGGCAATAGCATTATAAAGTATAACATCGGTACCAGGAATCAATTGAAGATGTAAATCGGCAAAGTTGGCAGAATCTGTTTTACGCGGGTCAACAACGATAACTTGAACCTCTGGATTTTGTTCCTTATGTTTTTCAATCCTTCTCCAAAGAATGGGATGACACCAGGCTGGATTAGCTCCAGCAATGAGAAAGCAATCGGCCAATTCAATGTCTTCATAGGAAATTGGCACACTATCTTCGCCAAACGTTTTTTTATAACCAATTACAGCAGAACTCATACACAAACGTGAGTTCGTATCAATATTATTGGTGCCTAAAAATCCTTTGGTAAGTTTATTAGCAATATAATATTCCTCTGTTAAACTTTGTCCTGATACATAGAATCCAACACTGTCCGGGCCATGTTTTTTTATTATGGATTTAAAAACGCTACTTGCTCTATCTAATGCATCATCCCAGCTTACACGCTCACGAGGATGTGATCTGCTCCAGCGCATTTCGGGATATAGAATTCTATCGGAAGTGTCATTGACAACGTAATGTAAGTTCATCCCTTTAGAACAAAGCATGCCTTTGTTTACAGGGTGATTCTTATCACCTTCAACCAATACCTTATTATTAGTATCCTTTTTTATGATAATCCCACATCCAACACCACAGTACGAACAGGTCGTTTTTACTTCATTTTTAAACATTTACAACCACGTTTTATATTAATTAAAATATATCAAACAAGCTCGGATTCAATTATTCAGAATACCATAACAGCTATTACAAAACGTTCATATAAAAATATTCTTAAAATTAAATAAATTTATCGCTTTTGCATTAATCCGTTCTTTTGATTATTTATAATTAAATATTACATTCACAAAATTACGTAATTATACTTAATTTTAGACAACAATGAATACGTAACTAATAAAAAATATTAGATTGATAATTTTAGAAATGTGATATTGCGGATTTGATAAAATGAAGCTGAATAAATATCAGGTTTTACAATTATCCGGAGGTTGAATAGTTCTAAAAAAATAGGTATATAACAGATTTAAACAAGAACATTTCCATGAAGTAAAAATTACAATAAGTAACTCTTGTATGTATTACTCTACAACGAAATTATCTATATAGATTTAAAACTTAAACCAAAATATCGTCCTTATCAACTTTCAAAACAAAAATAACTTTTTCTAAAGCAATTTAATTTTGGATCTCTTTTCAGGCTTTAAATTTCATATACAAACCCTAAAATTTGGTCATTGATTAACACTAAACTACGTATTTACATAAAACAATTAAGTATTAATACGTATTTTTAATCAATTAATTGTAATATTGCAGCTGCATTTAGACATTAATAACTTAAAGGAATATAATTTTCAAATAATAATGTTATCAATCATAAATAATTAATTAGAAAATGAAAAATTACAACAAAGCAAAAGCCAACAAAACACTATTTCTTAATACACTTACATTTGCAGTATGTTTTTTTGTTTGGATGATTTTCTCTGTGTTAATCACCTTCCTGAACGGTAAATTTGAATGGAGTCAATGGAGTGATGTGGAAGTCGCATGGTTAATAGCTTTACCTGTACTAACAGGGTCTGTTTTCAGATTACCAATAGGTGTGTTAACAGACAAATATGGCGGGAAACCTGTTATGATTGCTTTGTTGCTATTTACTGCAATACCAACATACTTACTATCATTTGCTAATGGATTTTGGTCATTTGCTTTATGCGGAGTGGGCTTTGGTTTAGCAGGAACAAGCTTCGCAGTTGGTATTGCTTATACTTCTATTTGGTTTCCAAAAAGAAAGCAAGGTTTTGCTTTAGGTATTTTTGGAATGGGAAATGTCGGGGCTGCTATTACAGCAATGTTTGCTCCTAAATTATTGACATACCTTACAGACGACAGAACAAATCTAGAAGGCTGGGTGAATCTCCCAAGGATATATGCTATTGTATTAGTAGCTGTTTCATTCATTTTTTATATTCTAACAGACAACAAAAAAGTAGAGCAAAGTTCTAAAAGTATTATGGGTTTGATGAAACCTCTTAAAGACACTAGAGTATGGAGATTTGGTCTATATTATTTCTTAGTGTTTGGAGGTTTTGTGGCATTAATTGGTTGGTTACAGCGTATCTATAAGAATGTATACACAGCTGATTTAATTAAAACTGATGGTAATTATGATTTAGAAAAAGCCGGAATGTATGTCGCTATATTTGTAATAGCATCTAGCGTTATTAGGGCATTTGGAGGATATTTATCAGATAAGTTTGGAGCTAGATCAGTAATGCGTACGGTACTTATACTTTCATTATTAATAAGTTCAATGTTAATTATTTGGACACCTGCTCATGTTCATGTTTTTTTAGCTATTAGTTTAATGTTTGGAGGCGTTTGGGGGGTTGGTATGGCAGCAGTATATAAGTATATTCCTGATTACTACCCACAAGAAGTAGGAGTCGTAGGAGGCATGGTAGGTGTACTTGGTGGACTTGGCGGATTTGTATGCCCTATTGTTTTTGGGTACTTGAAAGATGGAACAGGCATGTGGTCTAGCTCTTGGATGTTTATGGCATTCTTGTCAGTTATTTGCCTTGTATGGATGTATAAAACTATTCTTGAAATGAATAACCAAAAAACGACATTGATAGAACAAATAGAAACATCCTGGCAGAACTAAACAAGCTCGTATTCCTTGGCTTTGTTAGTCAGCTCCAACACATTTGTTACTTCCAGTTTTTTCATCAGATTAAAACGATGCACTTCTGCTGTTCGTCTGCTAATGTTTAATTCTTCGGCAATATCTTTATTGTTTTTTAATTGCAAAACGAGTTTAAGAATTTGTTTTTCTCTTTTGGTAAGATTAAATGGATCCTTAATGGTTTTAGTTTTCGAGGGGGAATTAAGGTTACCGTTCACAAAATTATTCATGATGATTGAGGAAACATCCCCTGAAAAATATTTTCCTCCTGAAGCAACGCTATTTAAAGCCTTAAGGAATTCAGCTTTACTGGCACCTTTTAACATATATCCATCAGCACCGGCTTGAATAGCTTGAACTACGTATTCTTCAGAGTCATGCATAGAAAGCACCAATGTCCTCACATCCGTGTACGTTTTATTAATTTCCCTTACAACCTCTATACCGTTCATTTCCGGCATTCGTATATCTACTATTAATAAATGGGGTTTGCTCTTTTTTATAACCTCAAGTGCTTCTATACCATTGGAAGCTTCATCGATTACCGCAATGCCTTGTTGGTCCTCCAAAAGTGCTTTAATACCATCGCGCACAAAGACATGATCATCTGCTAAAACTACTTTTATTACATCCATAACATTACTTATTTATGAGCACAAAGGTAAAATTTATTACGTAATATTACTTAATTTATTTAACGGAATATTAAGTGTTACCCGTGTACCCTTATTTAATTCGGAATTAAGAAAAAAGCGACCATTAATATACTTAATACGCTCACGCATAAAGGTCATGCCCATGCCACCGTCGCCAATTTTTTTGTTCTTTACTTTACTTGGATCAAATCCATCGCCGTTGTCGTCAATCACAATACTTAATATATTTTCACTACTGGAAAGTGAAACAATAATGTGTGTGGAATTGGCATATTTTATAGCATTGTTAATTGCCTCTTGAGTGATTCTATAAATATTGATTTCCGAAAGAGAATCCAATCTTTGGCTGAAATCGGTTTTGTTGTACAAAGCAATATTCTTCCCAGTTAACTTTGCCAATTCCTGCGTTAATTTTGTTAATGCAGGGACAATTCCATGATCTGCTAATTCGGGAGGTGTTAAATTGAAAGTAGCCATACGAACGCCCTTGATAATATTTGCTGCCAGCTCTTTTAAATGTTCAATTTTTGAAGCTGTTTTGGCTATATCCTTAATGTCAATGCTTTCTAAATTATATTTTAAGCCCGTTAGCATCTGACCAATACCATCATGAACATCTTTGGCAATACGGTTCTGTTCTTTTTCCTGGTTTTCAATAATTTTACTTGAAATGACTTTTTGTTGGTTCATTTTTTCTTCGAAACTATCCTTGGTCAACCGCTCAATTTCTAATTGTCCCGCTTTTCTTTTGGTGATATCTGAAGCAATGATTAACAGTTCCGATTTGTCATCGGATGGGTTAAACGGAATTATTGACATTTCCAACCAAACCTCAATATCGTGTTTGGTAGTTGCTTTTACTTCGCCTTGCCAACCCGTTTT
>CAXMOQ010000124.1:0-6235 GCA_964195015.1 uncultured Flavobacteriaceae bacterium
GACGCTTTACGAAATCAAATTAAAACAGATCCGCATTCCCCAGGAATGAATAGAGCCATACAACCATTATTAAATATTGATGTCTTTTATGAAGCATTCAATATTCAAGAAGGCGATAAGATGTATTTAGAACCAGAAAAGCGTGTTAAAATCTGGTAATGAAATAAAAAGACAGCTAAATATAGCTGTCTTTTTATTTCATTACAAACTCATGGTGTACTATTCCTTTTTAACCTCCTGGGGCTTTTGAGACAATAAAGCATTTTTACCAATTTGTGCCATATTAAAGTTTGGTGCCAGTGTTAAAGCTTCATCCAAATAAACTATTGCTGCATCAATGTTTACCGTGGTATCTTCATTAAATTTAATTAATCCTTTTAAATATATAAAAGCTGCTTTTAAAGGCACTTGATATGGCGCTTGAGTTTCGTAAAACGCTTTAATCATATCAGCTTTAGAATTTGCAATGCCATATTCTACATGTTTTGAGGCTTCAACCAAGTTTTTGGTTTGTAAATTCAATTCGGCTAACTCATAAGCAATTACAGGACTAGGATTTCTTTTAAACATTTCATCAAACTGTTCGATGGCAAGTTTAGGTTGTTTGGCGGCTTTTAGAGAAACAGCTTTTACTTCAATGGCAATATCAGAATCATCAACCTTTCTTTCATATCCAATTGTATTTAATGCTTGCATGTGCTTTCCTTCACTCATATAGATATAGGCCAGTGTATCTTTTCTCGCCTCGGAAGGTGCCAATAGATTTAAGTGCGTCAATCCGTTAATAATACCCTGTACATCACCTTGGGCTCTCATTTGTTTGTAATACGCTTCGTAATGTTTTATGAGTTCTGATGTGTTTTGCGCACTTATTTGAAAGCTACATACCAACAAAACCAATACTAAAAATCGTTTCATATATTTAATTTTTTGTGATTATTTTATCATTTTAATGCGCCAAAACTATAAAAAATAAACACTTAAAGCCTTAAAAGAATGCTAATTATTTTAATAATGGGTATTGTTTTTTTAATGACAGCGACATCATTAATCACAAAGCGTTTTAATGTAAGTTAATTTTCATTTAGGATAACTAACTAAAAATATTTATATTTAGTAATTCTAAAATCCAAAAATCATGGGAATAAAAAGTTTTCTAGCCTCTAGACGAGGGCAACAAAAGGCTTCTGATGACATACCTTTTAAAGTTAGTGATTATATGACCAGAAATTTGATAACGTTTAAATCTGATGACAGGATTGAGCGCGTGATTGACGCACTTATAAAACATCGCATTTCGGGCGGTCCGGTTGTAAACGAAAAAAACGAATTGATTGGCGTTATTTCTGAAGGCGACTGCATAAAGCAAATAAGTGAAAGCCGATATTACAATATGCCTATGGATAACGATACTGTTGATAAACACATGGTTAAAAATGTTGAAACCATTGATGGCAGTATGAATATTTTTGATGCTGCAAATAAGTTTTTGGAATCTAAACGAAGACGCTTCCCTATTGTTGAAAACGGAAAGCTTGTTGGGCAAATAAGTCAAAAAGATATTCTTAAAGCTGCCTTGAAGTTAAAAGGACACAACTGGAAACAGTAAATTAAGATTCTCGTTTCACCAAAGCATAATAGTCGCCTTCCAAAGGCAAATACCCTTGATTGTACACAAAGTAATAAATTGTTCCAGCTTTTGTGGTATAGGTGTTTGTAAAATAATTAAAGTCAAATCCTTTTTCAATAAGTTTTGTCCTTGATGTTTTTGTTTTTTGATCTGGATTAAGGGTTTCAAGAATCCGCCAATTCTTCCGTAATCTGTTATTTACATTCCGAATTAAATTCTTTCCGTCTTTATTTACTTTGTTATTGTATGCATTTCTGCAAGCATCACTACAGAATTTTTTATCGGTTCGACCCACTATTTTTTCTTCACATTCAAGACATTGTTTATGCATAGATTAAGATTTAGAAATGTTATACCAGCGCAGTGTTAAATTTTCCTTTTCGTAATAAAAATTTTCTATATACTGAAGCCCGATTTTTAAAAGTACCTGATGAGAACCTTCGTTATTAATTTCTGTGATACCATAAATCGTATCTAGTTTTAAATTGTTAAAGCCATACTGTAATGCAGCAACCGATGATTCAGTAGCATAACCCATACCCCAATACTTTTTTATTAATCGGTAACCAATATCGTAAAAATTGGCAAACCCATTTAACGGCTCTTTGGTATTTAATTTTAACCCCGACCAACCCATAAATTCATTAGTTTGCTTATTAATAACTGCCCAACGACCAATCCCATAATCTGTGTATTGTTTTATGATATCCTTAATAATATCTTCCGATTCGCTTTTAGTTTTTACGGGTTTATTACCAAGGTATTTATGCACATCAACATCTGAATCCAAAGAAAACATACCTTCAATATCCGCGGGACGAATATCACGTAATAGTAAGCGTTCGGTTTTTATGGCGTAGTGCATCGTTTAATTTTTCCAAAGGTAATGAATTGTTCGTTTGCAAACGACTACAAACGTTTACAAACGACATTAAATATTTGTTAACCGAATACTTTAAAATCCTGTTTCATATTTGCAGTGTCGAATTATAAAGTCACATTGAGCGCAGTCTAAATGTCTTTAAAATTTAACAAAATTAAAAAGATCCTGAAACGAGTTCAGGACAAGGTATTAACTGTTTAACAATTAAAAATTATGAACACACTTAGAAACAAAGTACAGTTGATTGGAAATTTAGGAAACGACCCAGAAATTATCAATCTTGAATCAGGGAAAACATTGGCAAAATTTTCCATTGCTACAAATGAAAGCTATAAAAATGCAAGTGGCGAAAAAATTACAGATACCCAATGGCACAATGTAGTAGCCTGGGGGAAAACCGCTGAAATAGTCGAAAAATATGTAACCAAAGGAAAAGAAGTTGCCATTGAAGGAAAACTTACTTCCAGAAGTTATGAAACTAAAGAAGGTGAAAAACGTTATGTGACTGAGGTGGTTTGTAACGAACTTCTTATGTTAGGTAAATAATCCTAAACAAAAAGAGCTGCGCAATGCAGCTCTTTTTGTTTACTGTTCAAAATTAATTATACCACTTTAATTAATATGCCCTACTTTTTTTAAAGCATTAATAATAATGTTCATTCAAAATCCATAATCCATAAAATTAAGAGGTATGCATGTCGCTTTGCCTAACCTTTAGTACTTTTACTTCTCGTTTACAAGAGATTAAATTATGCCAATTAGACCAAAATTAGAGCGATTTAAGGAAAGCGTGTTGTCTAAATACAATATTTACAATAGTATTTTTATGACATTGCCTTTTAATACCATTACTAAAACGGGTGTTCTGCTTCCGCTGTTTCATGAAACCTGTAAAAAAGGGTTTGCTAATGAAGATGACCCTACAACAATTGTCGATACTTTCTTTAAAAAATATCAGGCAAGACGCACCAAGCAGAGCCAAATAAATCTTTTGTTCCGTTTTATTCAATATATCGAAAGGCAAGTCGTATTGTTTGATGCCATTGAAGATGCCGCATTCCCCATAGTTAATAATATGGAAGGTATTGGTACCTTGAGAAGTCTTAAAGAATCGGCTTCTTCGGAAAACAAACTGGAGGACCTTCAAAAATATTTAGAAGAATTTAAAGTACGTATTGTGTTAACGGCGCATCCAACACAATTTTATCCAGGTGCTGTTTTAGGTATCATAACAGATTTAACCAAAGCCATTAAAGGAAACGATCTGATTTTAATAAATACTTTATTAGCTCAACTTGGAAAAACACCTTTTTTTAAAGATAAAAAACCCACACCTTATGATGAGGCCGTAAATCTAATTTGGTATTTAGAGAACGTTTATTATGAGTCTTTTGGAAAGATTTACGATTATATTCAGCAAAACATTTTTGATCAGAGCAGTATTAAAAACGACGTGATTAATATTGGTTTTTGGCCAGGAGGCGATCGCGATGGAAATCCCTATGTCATGCCAGAAACTACCTTGAAAGTAGCACAAAGATTAAAGCAAACCATCCTAAAAAATTATTATAGAGATTTAAGAGCCTTAAAACGCAAACTTACGTTTAAAGGTGTTGACGAACGTATAAATAACCTGGAATCAAAACTTTATAAAAGCAGTATTAATTTACGTTCCAAAGACGCTATAGAACTTCAAGAACTTATTTCCGAACTGGTTGCCATAAGAGCGATTATTGTCAGGGATCATGAATCTTTATATCTCCAAGAGCTGGATAGTTTAATAAATAAAGTACACCTATTTGGGTACTATTGTGCCACTTTAGATATACGGCAGGATAGTAGAATACATGATACGGTATTTTCTAATATGGTGAATGTACTCACAAAAAAAGGGAGCGCCGTCTTTCCAAAGAATTATAACGCATTATCAGAAAAAGAGCAAATCAAATTCCTGTCAACTGTAAAAGGTAATGTTGATATTGATTTATTTACGGATGATCTTGTTGTGAACACGCTTGAAACCATAAAAGTTGTTAAGCAAATTCAAGAAAGCAATGGTGAGCGAGGCTCAAATCGATATATTATTAGTAACAATCAAACAGCATTAAATGTCATGCAATTATTCGCCATGCTTAAGCTTGTTGCGTTTGAAGATAGATTAACAGTGGATATAGTTCCTTTATTTGAAACCATAATCGATTTGGAGAATGCCCCAAAAGTTATGGAAGACTTATATTCCAATGCTGCCTACAAAAAATATTTAAAACAACGTGGAAGCAAGCAAACTATCATGCTTGGCTTTTCCGACGGCACAAAAGATGGTGGCTATCTCATGGCAAATTGGGGAATATATAGAGCTAAAGAACTCCTTACCGAAGTCTCAAGAAAACATGGTATCACAGCCATATTTTTTGATGGACGCGGCGGTCCGCCTGCAAGAGGTGGCGGAAAAACGCATCAGTTTTATGCGTCATTAGGACCAACAATTGAAGATAAAGAAGTACAACTTACCGTTCAGGGACAAACCATTAGTTCTAACTTTGGAACTTTAGAATCGTCACAATATAATCTAGAGCAATTAATAAGTTCAGGGATTTTTAATCGATTGGGAAATACCAAACAAACGATGTCTCAAGAAGACCGTTTTGTAATGAATCAATTAGCCGAGATTAGTTATAGGGCGTATTCCGATTTTAAAAGACATGCCATGTTTATTCCGTATTTAGAACGAATGAGTACCTTAAAATACTATGCTAAAACCAATATTGGTAGCAGACCATCAAAGCGATCAAAATCTGATGCTTTGGTGTTTTCAGATTTAAGAGCCATCCCATTTGTTGGCTCATGGAGTCAATTAAAACAAAATGTGCCAGGATTTTTTGGTGTTGGTACAGCGCTAAAAGTGTATGAAGATAATAATGAGTTTGATAAAGTTATTCAGCTTTATCAAAATTCTAACTTCTTTAAAACTTTATTAGAGAACAGTATGATGTCCTTAACCAAATCGTTTTTCGATTTAACCAAATACATGTCTGAAGACACAGAGTTTGGAGATTTCTGGAACATTATCCATAATGAATATGTTACGACAAAACGCTTGCTTCTAAAGCTAACGGGCTATAATGAATTGATGGAAAACGAACCCGCCGGAAAAGCATCCATTGAAGTTCGAGAATCAATTGTCTTACCGTTGTTAACCATTCAGCAATATGCACTTAAGAAAATACAGGAGTTAGAAAAAGCCGATGTGAAAGATGTAGAGCAAATTCAAGTTTTTGAGAAAATTGTAATGCGCTCCTTGTTTGGAAACATAAACGCGAGTAGGAATTCTGCTTAAAAATTATATCCGATAAAAAAGAAAAACCTCGAAGTAAAATTTACTTCGAGGTTTCTTTTGATTAACACAAATTGCAAATTAGGCTAATGTTCGTTTAACCTAAAATCAGGATAGGCATTCATACCATGTTCATGCGAATCCAAACCTTCCAGTTCTTCTCTTTCAGAAACTCGTATGCCAACTGTTTTCTTTAAGATAAAGAGGATTATAAATGTTGATACGATACAAATAGCAGCATAAGATCCAGCACCTGCCAATTGACTTAGAAATTGATCTACGCCAGCTAACGATCCAAATATCCCTACGGCCAATGTTCCCCAAATACCACAAACTAAATGTACTGCAATAGCTCCAACGGGATCATCCAGTCTTAATTTGTCGATTA
>CAXMOQ010000125.1:0-6222 GCA_964195015.1 uncultured Flavobacteriaceae bacterium
TTTTCTCCTTCAAAAGTGTTTTTTATTAGTGCGCTGTGTGGTTCGTTATTTAACCTTTTTACAATTATTGAGAGCAACAATCTCATCTCTTTACTAATATTTCGATTTATGGTTGGGTTTTTTCTTGCAGGAATTTATCCAGTAGGCATGAAAATTGCTGCCGACTATTTTGATAAAGGTCTTGGCAAATCATTAAGCTTTTTGGTTGGAGCTTTAGTTATTGGTACAGCATTTCCGCATTTACTTAAAGGTTTTTCTGGAGAGCTACAATGGAAATTGGTGTTAATATTCATATCGTTAATGGCAGTATTTGGAGGTTTAATAATGCTTCCAAATGGTCCATACAGAATGCAAAGCCAGCAATTAGATTTAACTGCCTTGATTAAAGTTTTTAAAAACAATAAATTTCGTTCTGCTGCCTTCGGATATTTTGGACATATGTGGGAACTTTATGCGTTTTGGGCTTTTGTACCAGTTATTTTGACTTTTTATTCGAAGCATCATCTAGAAACACCATTAAACGTTCCTGTATTATCATTTCTAATTATTGGATTAGGTGGTCTTTCTTGTGTTTTAGGCGGCTATATTTCACAAATTAAAGGTGTTAAGAAAACAGCCTTCACAGCTTTGTTACTATCATGTATTTGTTGCGTTTTATCACCAATTATCTTTTATTTAGAATCTGGCATTTTAGTCGTTGGATTTCTTATTTTTTGGGGGCTAGTAGTCATTGCAGATTCCCCGTTGTTCTCAACACTTGTTGCTCAAAATGCGGAAGCCGAAATTAAAGGAACTGCCTTAACAATTGTGAATTGTATTGGATTTGCAATAACTATAGTCAGTATTCAATTAATTAATTCTATTCTTGGTTCATGGACTCCTGAATATATATTTATGCTATTAGCAATAGGTCCAATTCTTGGATTGGTAGCATTATATCGTAACAAACAGTTGAGTTGATTTATGGTAATCCTTATTTATTACGCACATAAATTAATTTGAATCGGGCGCTAGCTTGGTCTCTTTGCTCGATTTCAAATTGATTCAATGACTTGAACAATGGTGTCAACTTTTCGAAACCAAAGTTTCTTGAATCAAAGTTAGGTTGTTTTTTAAGGATCAGCGAGCCTACATCTCCTAAAAATGCCCAGCCATCTTCATCGGCGGCATCGGCAACCGAATTTTTCAATAACCGTATTACTTTTGGTGTGATGTTGTATAAATTCTCTTTTTTGGATTTTCCTTCACCATCAAGCTTTTCGCTATCGTTCTTTAAAATTTCCAAATAAATAAATTTATCGCAAGCGACAATAAAAGGATCTGGAGTCTTCTTTTCGCCAATACCGTAAACATGCATGCCTGCTTCTCTTAAACGTGTCGCCAATTTTGTGAAATCGCTATCCGAAGATACCAAGCAAAACCCATTCACCTTTTCGGAATATAAAATATCCATGGCATCAATAATCATCGCAGAATCTGTTGCATTTTTCCCTGTGGTATAGCCATACTGCTGTATTGGTGTTATGGCATTTTCGAGGAGTATATTTTTCCACTTTGTTAAATGAGGTTTGGTCCAATCGCCATAAATACGTTTTATGGTTGGTGTGCCATATTTGGTAATCTCTTCCATCATTTCCTTAATGTACTTCGAAGGTATGTTGTCGCCATCAATGAGTACGGCTAGTTTTGTGTCTTTTATCATAATGGTTAAATATACTGAAATATAATCGTTCCTAGATACCTGTGTAAACAAGTCTTAATTTCAACTCTTAAATATTAAAGAAAACGTGGTATGCTTTCCAACTTCAGAGCTAACCAACAAATTCCCGCCATGCTTTTTTAAGATGTTTTTTGATAAGCTTAAGCCAATACCCGAGCCGTTTTTCTTCGTGGTATAAAACGGAATAAAAACCTGATTCATTATTTCTTCTTCAATGCCTTTTCCGTTATCGGTAACAATAATAATCGTCTTATCGGCTTCCACGACACAACTCATCATAATTGTAGGGTTTTCAATACTTTCAAGCGCATGGATGCTGTTATTAATTAAATTGATTAAGACTTGTTCAATAAGTTTACTGTCTGCATTAATATTTGCATTTGCAGGAATTGGCAATATTTTTAATTCAATATTAGCCGCTTCAACTACTGGTGCCATTAATAACTGAATGGTAGAAAGAAATTGCTTAACATTTATTCTATTTAATTGCGGGATCGGCACATTAGAAATAGTACGATAATCTTTCACAAAAGCCAACAAGCCATCCGATCGTTTTTTTATGGTTGAAGCCGCCATGTTAATGTCATGAATGTCCTCTTTATCCATCTGATCCAAATTTAAAAGCTGTCCATCTTTATCTTCTGTAAGTGATTTCATTGTTGATGCCAACGAACTCACAGGTGTGAACGAATTCAGCATTTCATGCGCCAAAATCCGTATCACGTTATGCCAAGCTTCAATTTCTTTCTGTTCAATTTCCGATCTAATATCTTGAAATGTAATAATTAAATAAGGGATGTTAAGTAATTGTATTTCAATAACTTCTAGTGAAAGTTGTTTTCGTTCTGTTTCGTCTCCAAAATCGACTAACGTCTTCCCGCCATTGGCAATTTTTTTAATCTCGCTAACAAGCCATGGCACGTGATTTGCCAAACGATGCCAATACTTATGTTCCGGTTGCTGTAAAATATCGCAGGCTGCCCGATTTAAAAATAGCATTTCTTCTGCTGAATGTGTATTAAATAAATCGTCTTTTTTAATAGAGACAATCCCTAAATTAACATGTTCCAATATATATTTAAAGTACTTATGCTGTGCTTCTTTTTCAATTTTATTCCGCTTGAAAATTTTTATAATTAAGTTAAAGTCATCAAACACTTTAGCAAAAGAATCACCTTTTTTAGTGGGCGAAAAATACACCGAATAATCTTCATTTTTTAAGGCCTCAAGAAACTTTACCAATGAATAGTTGGTGTTATTCACATAACGAATTAAAAAGACGACCTGTAGAATAATCAACAAACCAATACCACCAGTGCTAAACCATAGGCTTTTCAGAATAAAATAAGAGCACATCACACAAAATAATAATATTAAGATAATGCGCATTGCTACTTGTAATGTAAATCTCTTAATCAAATTATATAAATTATAGATTAAATTTTTCCAGTCTACGATACAACGCAGCACGTGTTAAGCCTAATTCTTTTGCCGCCTTTGAAATATTGCCATCATATTTATCCATGGCTTTTTGTACCAATAGTTTTTCAATATCCTGCAAGTTCAGATTGTCAAAACTGCTGCTATTACTATTAGATTCAAAAGGAATAACTGTAAGATTAAAATCGGAAGGCTTTATAACATTATCATCTGCCATAATAACGCCGCGCTCCACAGTATGTTGAATCTCGCGTACATTGCCTGGCCAATGATGTGACTGAAGTACGGTAATGGCTTCGGGTGTAATTCTTAAATGTGACTTATGATATTTTTCTTTAAACGTATTGAGATAATGGTTTACAAAATCTGAAATGTCTTCTGGTCTATTTCGCAATGGCGGAATCTCTATTTCAACCGTGTTGATTCTAAACAATAAGTCCTGTCTAAATTTCCCTTCAGCAACCCATTGGTTAAGCGGTGCATTTGTTGCAAATAAAAGCCTTGCATTAAAAGGGCGCTCTATGCCCTCGCCTAGTCTGGACACCTTTCGGTCTTGCAGTACTGTTAATAATTTAGATTGCAGGTTATACGGAAGGTTTCCAATTTCATCAAGAAATATGGTGCCGTTTTCTGCCATTTCAAAACGTCCTGGTTTATCTTCATGAGCATCGGTAAAAGCACCCTTTTTATGTCCGAAAAGCTCACTCTCAAAAAGACTCTCTGATAACGAACCCAAATCGACATGAATAAATGTTCCATTTGAATTTGCCGATCGTTTATGAATCTCCCTTGCCAAATGCTGCTTTCCGGTGCCATTCTCTCCTAAAATAAGGATGTTAGCATCCGTGACACTTACTTTTTTTATGGTATTCATGACTTGCTGCATGGCGTCTGACTTTCCAATTATAGGGCCGAACTTTTGATCACTACTTTTTTGTAGTGCCTCATTAGCATATTTTAAAATTGAGATTTTATTATTGGATCTACTTAATTCCAATCCAGCGTGAATGGTCGCTAAAAATTTTTCGTTGGACCATGGTTTCAATATAAAATCGAAAGCCCCTAATTTAATGGCGTTAACCGCTAATTCCACTTCGCCATAAGCAGTCATTAAGATAATCACCATTTTAGAATTTATATCCAAAATATGTTTGAGCCAGTACATGCCTTCTTTGCCGTCGTTAAACCCAATACGATAGTTCATATCCAAAACAATCACATCAATGTTTTCTTTTGAAATGAGTTGATTAATCTCTTTGGGATTGTTACGTGTAATGACATTTTCATATTGTTTTTTCAACAGTAATTTAGCTGATAACAAAATATCTTCGTCATCATCAATAATTAAAATTGTTGCTTGCGTTTTAGCCATTTGATTTTGATTGATTGAATTTTTACGAATGTACAAAATGTTCAATAACGAACAACATTATGTTCGAAAATGAACACCTGTAAATATTTCCCAAAACCGTAACTGCTTGTTTATCAACTATATATTGATTGTGGTTTTTTTGGCACGTGCATTGAATAAGGATATGAAAATATCATCAATCAAAATCAAATCGTATTATGAAAAATTCAATTATTAATACCTCTATTGCAGGTAGAAAACAAGCACTCTTTTTAAATTTTGAAAACAGCAGAAGGATTCGCTGGTCAAAATTAAATATTCAATAAATCATTTAAAAACATTATATCATGATATCAATACTTATTGAAATCGTAATCTTTATAATTGATACTGTCGAGTCAGTAGTATTATAACGCTCTATAAAATTAAAAAATAATTTTTGCAATGAAACAAATTGGAATGGATAAACGCATTGAGAAAAAAAAATGGAACCAAACAAAGACACTCTATCTGGCTGGAATAGTACTATTTATTATTCTTGCTTTTTTTGGGTTTAAGGCCATAAACAAAAAAATCTATAAAGTTGATGCTTCAAAAATTTCGGTCAAAAAAGTCCTTGAGGGTAACTTTCAGGACGTTATTTTAATTGATGGTGATGTAGAACCCATCAATTTAGTGCTTGTAAATACTTTAGAAGGCGGTAGTGTTGAAGAAATATTTATAGAGGATGGGATAAAAGTTGAAAAAGGGACTCCACTATTACGCTTAAGTAATCCGGCGGCCACACTTGGTTATATGAACCAGGAAACGGCAATTATCGAGCAAATAAATAATTTAAGAAGTTTAAAATTATCTCTAGAAAAAGATCAGCGCGATTTAACGGAATCGCTTATCGATAGTGAAAACAGTTTAGCCGATGTGGAACGGTCTTTTAAAGTAGATTCCGTATTATATACAAAAGATGTAATCGCAAAAAACGATTTTATTGATAGACAGGAATCTTATAAATATCTTCAAAACAAGCGCGACTTTATGAATACGAATGTAAAGAAAAGTGCCCAAGATAATAAAGTTCAAATACAACAAATAAATACCTCTATTGCTTTGATGCAGCGCAATTTGGGTCTAATCCATGAAAACATTGAAAAAATGTTGTTGCGTGCTCCAGTTACTGGGATGCTGTCCTCGTTTAATCCTGTTATTGGAGAATCTTATGTAAACAATCAAACGGTTGCTAAAATTGATGTGCAGTCCGGCTTTAAAATAAAAGGACAGGTTGACGAATATTATTTAAGTATGGTAAAACCTGGTCAATTAGCACAATTCTCCTTCGATGGCCAACTCATCGATTTAAAAGTAAAAAAAGTGTTACCAGAAGTCGTGAACAGGCGCTTTGAAATAGAATTAGTGTTTGTAAATGATGCTCCGGAAGCGGTTACTATTGGTCAATCCTTACAAGTTCGATTAGAACTTTCAAAAGCACAAAGGTCGTTAATGATTCCTCGTGGTAATTACTTTCAATCGTCAGGCGGACAATACGTGTTTGTGCTTGATGGCGAAGGCGAAGCGCATAAACGTTATATAAAACTTGGGAATCAAAATCCGAGTTACTATCAAGTATTGGAAGGACTTGAAGAAGGTGAACAATTTGTCACGTCATCATACGACGCATTTAAAAATTACGAATCAATCAAAATAAATTAATAAAAAC
>CAXMOQ010000126.1:0-6196 GCA_964195015.1 uncultured Flavobacteriaceae bacterium
AATTAAGAGCTTTGTCTCAATTCTCTCCAGTATTTGACATCATTACAAATCCAACACCTGTTTCCATTGAATTTGTAAAGTAAAACCAAAAAAATGGCTGCTCAATTTAGAGAGCAGCCCTTTTTAAAAATTAAACAAACTAAAATTAGAACTTATGACAGTTACAAAGAGAATACCATCATTAGCATATAACAATGAAAGATTATATACAGGACAAATGTTTTCATGCATACAATGTACTAGAAGTCAAAAATGGCAAAGCAAAAGACGATTTAAAATATGAAAACTAAAGTTAATTAAGGAAGAATTATAATAAAAAATAATTCTTCCTTATTAAAAACCAAATTATAAAAACCCACCAATGAAAACCAATAAGCACATAATTACAACAGGAAATCAAGCAGCGGCTCATATTGCGTACAGAACAAATGAAGTCTGTGCTATCTACCCTATTACACCTGCTTCCGAGATGTCTGAATTGGTTGAGGAATGGAGTGCAAACAAACAACCAAATATTTTTGGTAACGTACCAGCAGTCTTCGAGATGCAAAGTGAATCTGGCGTTGCGGGCGCTATGCATGGTGCTCTACAAACAGGTTCTTTAGCAACCACATTTACTGCATCACAAGGGCTATTATTAATGATGCCAAACATGTATAAAATTGCTGGTGAATTGACACCAAATGTCATTCATGTTGCTACAAGAAGTATTGCAACACATGCACTTTCAGTGTTCGGAGATCATAGTGATATTATGGCAGCAAGACAAACCGGCTATGCTTTTTTAGGTGCAGCATCGGTACAAGAAGCTATGGAATTTGCTTTAATCGCACAAGCATCAACACTTAAATCCAGAATTCCATTTGTGCATTTTTTTGATGGCTTTAGAACATCACACGAAACGAATACAATCGACATAGTTTCAGACGATACTATTAAAACCATGATGGATTCAAATCTGGTAGATGGCCATCGTAACCGGGCTTTAAATCCTAATAATCCTGTTATTAGAGGAACCTCACAAAATTCCGATGTTTACTTCCAAAGTCGAGAGGCTACAAATTCTTTTTATAATGCGTGTCCAGATATAGTACAACAAGAGATGAACACATTTTCAAAACTCACAGGAAGAACATACAAACTTTTCGATTATGTCGGACATCCGGAAGCAGAACATGTTATTGTTTCTATGGCATCTTCAACCAAAACTATCGAAGAAACTTTAAGAATTTTAAACGCAAAAGGCGGAAAAATAGGATTAATAAAAGTGCGTTTATTTAGACCTTTCAGCACCAAACACCTTATTGAAGCATTGCCTTCAACTTGTAAATCGATTGCCGTATTAGATCGTACAAAAGAACCAGGAGCTACTGGTGAACCATTATATTTAGATGTTGTACAATCATTAATGCGTACTGTTAATGATGATTATTTTGAACAATTCCCAAAGATAATTGGCGGACGCTATGGTTTATCTTCCAAAGAATTTACACCAAGCATGGTGAATGCTATTGTAAATAACCTAAAAGAAGAGCATCCTAAACACAACTTTACAATCGGAATCGATGACGACATTACCCATTTAAGTTTGGATTATTCTGAAAACATTGAAATAGAAAACAACGTTTATGAGGCGTTATTATATCAAACAAAATCTGATAAGTCTATCGCTAGTTTTAATAATGCACTAGAACTTATAGGAGAACATAATTACGTGCAAGGTTACACCGAATGCGATTATAAAAAAACACATTCTCGTCAGGTATCGAATTTAAGGATAGCTGCAAATCCAATAAAAGCACCATATTTAATTACTGATGCCAATTTTATAGCATGTGATGACGTATCGTTTATTGAAGATGATAATGTATTAGAGCGCTTAAAAATTAATGGGGTTTTGCTAGTAAACACACAACTTAAATCAGACACATTTTGGAAATCACTTTCAGTAAATAAGCAATATCAAATTCTTGAAAAGAATATTACAATCTATAGTGTTGATACAACGGTATTAAAGGGAACTTATTCGGTAAATCAAAAATCTATATCAGCTTTACAGGCTTGCTTTTTCGCTCTAAAAAGTGATCTGATTTATACTGATGACATTTCAGATTTAAAACAGTTCATTTTTAAAGTTGACACGTTAAGGGAATATAATTCAGAGGTAAAAACTATTGATGATGGCGATGAATTTGCTCAAACACTTTTAGGAAAACTTCTTGCCGGAAAAGGAAATGAATTACCTGTAAGCAAGTTGCCTATAGATGGCACTTATGCCAGCGATACTTCCAAATATAATAAACCAAAAGTTGGACAAACTTTACCAGAATGGCATCCAGATTTGTGCGCACAATGTGGCGCTTGTAGTATGGCTTGTCCCCAAGGTGTTATAAGAATAAAATCTTATAGCGATAATTATTTAACTGAAGCACCAACAAATTTTAAATCAACAAAGTCAGTTGAAACCGATTGGGATATTGATTTATTAAATTATACAATTCAAATAAACCCGGAACAATGTACATCCTGTAACAATTGTGTTGATGCCTGTCCAGTAAAGGCTTTAAACATGGTTGACTCGCCGAAAGTATTTGAAACAGAGAAAGCGAATTGGAATTATTTTGAAACGATTCCAGAATTTGACAGAACGAAAATTGATATTAATAAAGTAAGTCAACAACAGTTGCAAGAGCCTCTATTTAAATATGCACTAGGAGAAGATGGTTGTGGTGAAGCGCCTTATATAAAATTAATGTCGCAATTGTTTGGAGACCGAATGTTAGTAGCAAACGCAACAGGTGCAAGCTCCATTTTTGGAGGTGCCTTACCTACAACACCATGGTCTAAAAATAAAGATGGCTATGGTCCTGCCTGGTCCAACTCGCTTTTTGAAGATAATGCCGAATTTGGTTTAGGATTTAAAATGTCGTTAAACCAGCAAGAGCAGCAAGCAAAAAATTTATTAGAAAAGCTATTACCAGAATTAGATTCCGATTTGGTTTACGATCTTCTCAACACAAAACAAGTTACAGAAATTGAAATTATTGAACAACGTAAACGTGTTGTTACATTAAAAGAGCAATTAAATGCTTTAAAATTGAATGAAGCCAAGCAATTACTAAACATTGTAGATAGCCTTGTAAAGAAAAGCGTTTGGATTGTTGGTGGCGATGGTTGGGCCTACGATATAGGGTATGGTGGATTAGATCACGTTATGGCATCTGGCGAAAATGTAAACATCTTGGTCTTAGACAATGAAGTGTACTATAATACTGGAGGACAGATGTCCAAAGCTACACCATTTGGAGCTTCAGCAAAATTTGCAGCGCTTGGTAAAACTAAGCAGAAAAAAGATTTGGGCTTATTAGCTATGACTTACGATAACGTATATGTTGCTTCTGTTGCGATTGGAGCCAGCCAAGAACAGACATTAAAAGCATTTAATGAAGCTGAAAGTTTTAATGGTCCGTCGATAATTATTGCTTATGCACATAGTCCATCACACGGGATCGATATGAAAAACCCTAGTCAATATCATAAAGCTGCAGTGAATTCCGGACAATGGTTATTGTATAGACATGATCCTAGAAGAACACAAAATAGATTGAATCCATTACAATTGGATTCGGAAGTACCAAATATACCTATTTGTGAATATTTAAAAATGGAAGACAGGTTTAAGAAACTTTTTGATACAAATAAAGAGGATTTACATGCGATCAAAAGTCAAATGCAGATGCAAGTAGATAAGCGATTTGATAAATATTTACAAATGTCTGTTCAAAAAGGTATTAATAGAACCCAATTACTCCAAAGAAATAGAATCGAAAAGCAATTAAGAAGAACCTTTTAAATTGGAATTATGACAACATTGAATTTAGAATATTTAAACAAAAAATTAAAGCATAAAACACCTAATGAAATCATTGATTGGGCATTAACTTTATCGGAAAAAAGAATTGTTTCTACGAGCTTTGGCAAATACTCTGCATCAATGTTGCGTCTGCTTTATAAAAAAGACCAAAATATCAATGTCGTTTGGTGTGATACCTATTTTAACACTCAAGAAACTTACAAATATGCCATCGACTTGATTCATCGATTTAATCTTAATATTCACATTTATAAACCGTTGGTTAATAAAGATAGAATTGAATCTGAACTAGGTTTCCCTGAAGTGAATACTCCTCAACATAAACAGTTTACAGAAATAGTGAAATTAGAACCTTTCAGAAGAGCGCTTAAAGAGCATCAGCCTGAAATTTGGTTTACTAATATAAGAGCAAAACAAACTACATACAGAGATTCACAAGACATATTAAGCTATAGTAAAGAAGGTGTTTTAAAAGTAAGCCCTTTTTATTATTGGTCTGATAGTGATTTGGATATATATTTAGATGATAATCGATTACCGAAAAACAATGGATATATTGATTTAACCAAAGCACTGGCAAACAGAGAATGTGGCATTCACTTTCAATAATATCAAATCCATGAAATTATAACATTTACAACCAAAATTATTAAAGAAATGAATATACAAAAAGAAATTAAAAATAAATTTGAACGTAACACAAAAGCATTAGCGTTAAGACCTTCGTTAGGACTTGGAACAGGAATTTCTATAACTCGAGTTGTGAACGGCTTAAGATGTGAGATTAAAGAAGGAGATTGGAAATTCAATTCGGATATGCCTGAACAAGTAGGTGGATCAGGTAATGCACCAAGTCCTGGAGCTCTTGGTCGCGCAGCTCTAGGTAGTTGCTTGGCTACAGGTTACATGATGTGGGCTTCGAAACTTGATATTCCTATTGATGACTTAGAAATTAAAATTGAAGCCGATTATGATGACGGAGGTTTGTTTGCTAGTTCAGATAGCTTTCCAGGATATTCTGAAGTTAGGTATCATGTAAAAATTCAAAGCCCAAGATCTCATAAAGAAATTCAAGAATTTTTAGAGAAAGCCGAAAAACATAGTCCATATTTAGATGTTTTTAAACGTGAACAATCTTGTAAAAGAATAGTAGAGTTGATTAACAATTAAAAAATAATTTCATGAATCCTGATTTACAAAGAAGAGTACAAAGATATGGCTGGGACAAAGCAGCTGAATATTATGAAAAAAGTTGGCAAGCCCAATTAAAGCCTGCCCATGATCTTTTGATGAAAAATTCAAAGGTTCAAAATGGAGAAAAAATCATTGACATTGCTGGTGGTACTGGATTAGTCTCCTTTCGATTAAGTGAAAAAGCAGGAGAGACTGGAAATGTATTGGCAACAGATATTTCAGATGAAATGGTAGTTATCGGAAATAATTTGTGCGAATCTAATAAACTCCAAAATGTAAGTTTTGAAAGAATGGATGCAGAAAATCTTGCTAGTGAAGATAATACATTTAATCTAGCAACATGTGCACTTGGCTTAATGTATTTCCCAAATCCTGAAAAGGCATTATCCGAGATGTTTAGAGTTATAAAACCAGGTGGTCGAACTGCTGTTGCAGTATGGGGATCTAGAAAAAAATGTGGATGGGCAGATTTATTTCCTATTGTAGATAAAAGAGTAAATACCGATGTATGTCCAATGTTTTTCAATCTTGGAGAAGGTGAAGTGATTAAATATTTATTTGAAAATGCAGGATTTAGAGACATTTCAATAGAAAAAATTGAAACCAAATTAATTTATTCTTCAGATGAGGAGGCTTCAGATGCTTCATTTTTAGGAGGACCTGTTGCCATGGCTTATTCCAGATTTGATACAAAAACTAAAATTAAAGCCAGAAAAGAATATATACAATCCATTAAACCCTATAAAACAAAAAATGGGTACAAAATTCCTGGGGAATTTGTAATATGTAGTGGATTAAAAGCTTAATCTTAAATAATGTTTGTTTCCTTTTAATTGATCAGCCAAATGGTTAATTCGTAAAATATCGATTTAGAGATTCAATGTTGAATCAGTCTTGCTTTATATCTTTAAAGAAATGTCAACATTTACAACCGTATTTAAAACGGACAATGGAAGCATTAGATTATTTGACTTGCATTGTATTGACAAATTCCCAATCTTTAGAGACACCAGAGATTGTGAATTCTGCAGATTTGGTCATAAAATATTTGGCCACGGAATCCTGTGCATTCTTGCGTAACACATTATCAAAGGCCGCAGACGCTTTCGGGAATTTCTTATCGAAGAA
>CAXMOQ010000127.1:0-463 GCA_964195015.1 uncultured Flavobacteriaceae bacterium
TATTAGGAAATTATCTGAAATAGATCGAGCTGTTATTTTATTATATCTGGAAGAAAAACCAAACAAGGAAATTGCTGAAATAATTGGAACAACGCCTAATAATATTGGTGTACGTGTTAATAGAATTAAAGAACGATTAAAAAAGATATTGAATGGAAAAATCAATTGAAACAATTTGGAAAAAAGGTTTTTTAGAAAACGATGCTTTAGTTGCTCCAAAAATAAATAACCTTTACAATCAAAAGTCGATTCATATTATCGATAAATTTAAAAGAATGTTCAAAATAAATTTGAATGCGCTCGTTGTGTTTTCATTTGTTGTTTTGGTAGCTGCTTTTTTTGTAAAAATCCCTGTTTTAGGAGTGTTGATGTTTATATTATTGAATGTTATCGTTATTGTCAATAAAAAGCTATTGAAAGGATTGAATACTATTGATAAAAATGTAAGCAGCTATCTATACCT
>CAXMOQ010000127.1:473-5921 GCA_964195015.1 uncultured Flavobacteriaceae bacterium
AGACCATCAATTCTATTTAATATATGGAATGCCTGTATTTTGGGTATTGGGGATACTAATCATCGTGATGTTGTTAGCAATCTTTGGAGGACGTATTTACAAGTGGGATTTGAATTTAGTTTACGGACGAATATTAAAAAAATTAAATGAGACTATAACAGATATGGAGGAATTAAGGGCTTCAATTTAAAAAAAACGAATAGAGAGTGTAATAATTTAAATCTTAAGCTACTAACTAAATAAAACATATATAATGACTATAAATAATACGATGAACTTTTTCGAAAGTTTACTAATTCAGACAAATAAGAAATCTGAAATAACAGTATATAAAGATTTTATAACAATTCTATCCGCTTTAAAAAATAGAGATTTAACCGATGAGCAATTGCAATCCATAGAAGTAGAGCTTGAAACTCTTGGCTTAAAATCAAATCCTAAAAACAAGAAAAGATACTTCATTAAAAAACTTACTGCTTTTAAAAATTATTTAAAAAAAGAGCTTTCTCTAATTTCTGAAGGTTATTATGCAGCCCTTGGAATGGGTTTGGGAATGAGTTTTGGAATTGCTATTGGTTCTAGTTTTGGCGAATCTACAGGTATTGCACTTGGTATTTCGCTTGGAATGTTAATCGGGCTAGCAATAGGTCGCAATAAGGACGCTGAAGCTGAAAAGCAAGGTCTAGTATTGAAACTGAAATAAAGACGGGTTATAATATTATACATACAAACTTAAACTTCATTATATCTGAAACAATTTACTTCATGGTCGTTTACCATGCCAGTAGCTTGCATGTGGGCATAAATAACAGTAGAACCCACAAACTTAAAACCCCGTTTTTTTAAATCTTTGCTTATGGTATCACTTAATAGAGTGTTTGCAGGGAGTTTGCTATGATCTTCGAATTTATTTTTAATAGGTTTACCATCTACATAAGCCCAGATGTATTTGCTAAAACTTCCAAACTCTTCTTGAATTTTCATAAAGGCTTGCGCATTAGTAATGGTGGCATTTACTTTCAGTTTGTTTCTAATAATGCCTGCATCTTGGAGTAACTCATCAATCTTTTTTTGATTGTATTGTGTTATTTTTTTATAGTCGAAATTATCAAAGGCCTTTCTAAAGTTTTCGCGTTTTCGCAATACCGTAATCCAACTTAAACCTGCTTGAAAAGTTTCCAAAATTAAAAACTCAAAAAGGGTGTCATCATCATAAACAGGAACGCCCCATTCATTATCATGATAGGCTTCATACAAGTGGTCGCCTACACTCCAGACACATCTATGTTTTGTCATATACTATTTTTTAAGAGTTCTTGCCAAATACCAATTATGGGCTGTAAGTTTTGTGATTAAAGATAGACAATAGTATGATAAAAATCATAGAATTTAAAATAGCGCCCTACTATTTTTGTATCAACAAAAAATAACAATATGAATCCAATAATAAAGAATAGTTTAAAACGTAGCATGTCGTACCAAGAGTATCGGGATTTGGTAAAACAACTGGTAAATAAAAACTCAACTTCGGGATATGAAAAAACAGAGGCTTTGGCCGAATTTACAAAGCTTAACGACCGACGTATGAACCGTTGGGACAAAACATTAAAAGTTACTGAAGATACCAAGAGCAAAACTGAAATATTTAATGAAAATATGACTTGGCTTGTACTTGCCGAAAGTTGGTGTGGCGATGCGGCGCATGTGTTACCGGCAATTAATAAAGTTTCCGAATTAAACGACCACATAGAATTTAAAGTGGTGCTTCGAGACGAAAATGAAGATTTAATGAATGCTTTTTTAACCAATGGAAGTCGTTCTATTCCAAAATTGATTATGATTGATGACGCCACAGGCGAAGTCGTAAACACATATGGATCCAGACCTAGTGAAGCGACCAAAATGGTAAATGATTATAAAGCGAAATACGGAAAGCTTACGCCTGAATTTAAAGAAGAATTACAACATTGGTATAATAAGGATAAAGGCCAAAATATTATGGACGACCTTACCAAGATACTTTGTGAATTGGAACCTAGTGTTTGCCTATAAAATAAAAGGTGATCGAACCTATTTGCGATGGTTTTGACGGGTTTGCGCTAAATCGAGCTTCTTTGGCATATTCTAGGGCATGATCTATTAAACACTCATTTGTTGAGGTTGATGAAGTATTTGTATAAGCATCAACCACATCGCCATTAGCATTAACGGTAATGTTGATAACAATTTTTCCGCCATTTTCACATAAATAAATGGGTGTAGGAATGTATATATCAGTCCTGCCGAGTAATGAATAACTCATTGTGCTTTTTGAGTTATCGGCTTCCTCTTGTTGTTGTTTTAATAAATCGTTGACCTTACTAAATTTATCTAATTCTTCCGATTCTAAACCAGAATCTTCGGGTTCATATTTTTTAGAAGTCTCGGTATTGTTTGACGCGTCTTCAGCATCGTTAAGTCTTGGATTTTCGTAATCTTTTGGCGGTTCAATAGGCTTGTAAGCTTCAGCAAAGCGTTTGTCCTGCTGCGTTTCATTAAACGCTTTATTGGTTTCTGCTTTACTGGCGTTTAATTGCTCGAGTGCTTCAAGAAGTTTGATTTCATCTTCGGTAAGAATCTCTTCTGGCTCGATTTCGTAATAACTTTCAGAAATTTGTTTGTTTTGTTTCTTAATGTTTAAATTAAAAACAGAAAGGACAATAGTTCCCGAAATGAAGAACGTAATTAAAAGGGCTCTATGTTGATCTGTTAATTGCAAATGCTTATAATATTGAGGCTAATTACCAGCAATGGTTTAGGAAATATACGTAAAATTATACAATTTGGTCGTTTAGCGATTTTATAAGGCCTTCTGGAGTAACCGCATTAGCGACATTAAAATCACCAATCTTTGTACGACGTAATGCCGATAAATGTGCTCCAGAATCGAGAGCTTTTCCAAAATCGTGAGCCAAAGAACGAATGTACGTGCCTTTACTGCAAACCACTTTAAAATGAATGTCAGAACCTTCAATGCCTGTAATTTCAAAGGCTAAAATATTCACTTTTCTGGATTTTATTTCGACATCTTCTCCTGCTCTAGCAAACTCATATAAACGTTTGCCATCTTTTTTTATAGCAGAGAAAACGGGCGGAAATTGTTCAATATTGCCAATAAATTGTTTAGTGGTTTCGTGTATTAAAGTTGTGGTGATATGTTCGGTAGGATAAGTGTTATCAATGGCTGTCTCTAAATCGTATGAAGGTGTTGTGCTTCCCAAAACTATAGTACCTGTATATTCTTTAATCTGTCCTTGAAAGGTATCGATTTGTTTGGTCATTTTCCCTGTGCAAACCACTAACAATCCTGTAGCCAATGGGTCAAGTGTTCCGGCATGACCGACTTTTATTTTCTTTATGTTGAAGGCTTGCCTGATTTCCCAACGCAATTTGTTTACCGCTTGAAAGGAGGTCCAGTTTAGAGGTTTATCGATGAGTAATACTTCTCCTGATAAAAAGTCTTCGGCAGTTTTCATTTTAGTTTAATAAAGAAAAGGCAATAGCAATTAATCCAACAATCACACAGTAAACGGCAAAATAAGAAAGCTTACTCTTTTTCACCAAGGCTATCATCCAGGTACAGGCAAATAAACCAGCTATAAACGCAGCGATAAAGCCTACAGACAATGCTGTAAAATTGTGACTTTCGTAAGTAAGATCACCATTTAAAACATCCTTTGCAATTTTCCCAAAAATTAATGGGACTACCATTAAAAACGAGAAACGTGCCGCTTTGGTTTTATCATTGCCTAACAATACCGAGGTCGATATAGTCGCTCCAGAACGTGAAATACCAGGAAGCATGGCTATCGCTTGTGAAACCCCAATAATAAAGGCGTTTTTAAAGGATACTTTTTTGCTGCTGTCTTTAGCTTTATCAGCAAGGAATAAAAGGATTGCTGTTACAATAAGCATGCAACCTACCAATAAAATATTGCCTCCAAATAGTTGTTCAAGTTGTTCTTCAAAAAACAAGCCTACTAAAACCGCAGGAATCATAGATACGGCAATTTTTGCTGCAAATTGTAAATCTTCATTCCATTCGAACTTTAAAATACCTTTAAAAATATTGGCTATGTCTTTTCTGAAAACAACTATGGTGCTTAATGCGGTAGCGAAATGAAGCACAACAGTAAATAATAAACTTTCTTTGGGAATAGAGTTGTCACCCAAAATAGCTTTGCCCAGTTCTAAATGACCACTTGATGAAACAGGTAAAAATTCGGTAAGCCCTTGAACGATACCAAGAATAATAGAATCAATAATTTCCATGTGGCAAAAATATCAAAATACAAATACCAAAGCCCAAAAAACGGATTGGAATTTGGGATTTATTTTTTGGAATTTGTTTTATCAGGATTTAAAAGAATAGCATAAATCTGAATGCAAAACCCAATTAACACCAATGTTGGAGCCAAACGAATGCGTCTAAAATTAAAGATTTCCGGATTAAATACGTTGGGATCATCACTACCTCCACCAGACATTAAAATAAAACCAAGTGCAATACATGTTAAACCAATAAACATGAATTTATAGTTTTTCTTTCTGAAAATAAATTCGCCTTTTGCTTTGTCTTTGCGTTTTTTTTCTCCCATAATTATTTTTTCTCCAGATAATGGATTACCAAATTTGTAATTGCAAAGTAACAGTTTTATTTAAAATGTATATGTTAACAGACTCTAAATTTAAAAAGTACTAATAATACAATTGATCCGTTTTCAAATTCAAAAAGCGTTGAGTGGCAATATAGGTGCTAATCCAGGTAATCACAATACCTAACCCAAACACTACTAAAAACAAAATGACAATGAGGATAGGGTTGTTAAGTAATTCTAATTCCGGGAATGTTTTATTCACATAATATAAAACGACAGCCATGCCTATTAAAGCCAAAGCTGCACCTATAATTCCTAAACGCACACTTTTCCAAACAAAAGGCCTTCGAATAAAGTGTTTGGTAGCACCAACCATTTGCATCGTTTTTATGGTAAACCGTTTTGAATACACCGATAGTCGAATGGAACTATTTATAAGTAATACGGCAATAAGTGTAAAAATGGCACTTAACACCAACACCCAAAAACTAATTTTTTTTACGTTGTTATTCATCAACGTCACAAGGTCATTATCGTAATTTACTTCGTCAACAAAATCCTTCGTTAATGCCTCGGCAGAAATTTGTTCTAAATGTTCTGAAGTCACAAAGTCGGCTTTTAAGTGCACATCAATAGAGTTTTGCAACGGATTATAACCAACAAAGTCCATAAAATCCTCCCCGTTTTCGGCTTTCATAAATTCGGCAGCCTGTTCTTTAGACACATACTCGGTAGATTTCACATAATTGGCCATGGCCAAACTTTTCTCAAGTTGCTTAATTTCTACATCTTTAGCAGCATCTTTTAAATA
>CAXMOQ010000127.1:5931-6163 GCA_964195015.1 uncultured Flavobacteriaceae bacterium
ATGATCGGCCACTTTTTTTGCATTAAGGACGAGCATGCCCAAAACGCCCAATAAAAATAATACCAAGGCAATACTTAAAACCACCGAGAAATAGGAAGAAATAAGCCTGCGTTTTTGATGCATTTCAAATGATGAACTCATATAATGTTTTGTTGATCATGTAAAAATAATAAAGTATCTTTAATAGCCATTTTAATTATGATAATTTATAGTTGGATTGGTATTAAAACTC
>CAXMOQ010000128.1:0-6064 GCA_964195015.1 uncultured Flavobacteriaceae bacterium
AATCTTGAATACTGTGAGTTTTGCTTTTAGCAATGGCTAGAACACCTTCGGTAGTATCGCGATGTGCTAGTTTTTGGTAGACGTCTTTTGAAACCTCGATGCTGTTGATTTGTTTGGTTGTTAAGTCGTTGAGTTGCTCTAAATCAAATAATTCTGGATAGTATAAAATGCTTTCAATGTCATAACCACCTTTTAAAGCTAAACTAATTTCGCGTTCGCCTTCAATTAAAAACAAACCAGACTTTTTTCGTTCACGCGATTTCTCTTTAAGCTGTGCTAACTGCTTAACTAAAGGGTTTTGTATACTATTAATTTGTTTTGTCATACCAAATAGCAAAAGTACTTTAAATGATGTCAATCTTCAACTTCACTATTACAAATTATTATTTCCAAAATAGTTTACCAATAATGCCACCACATAGCTGTAACTTTCCATGCCTTTATCTTGATTATTGACTTTTAAAAAACCGTTATAAAATATTTTAAAGTATGGTTCAATAAAATTTTGATGCGCTTCCCAAAAATCACGCACTTCCTCATAGTTTTTTAAGATTCCTGTATTCACATTTTCGACTAAATCACAATAAAGTTGTTCGTCGCGCATATAAATTTCATTCAGGCAATGGCGTAGCCCAAAGGTGTATCCAGAATACTTGAAATAAATATTGTTATGACTAATAGCAGCAAGACAACCAATAAAATTGGCCTCATTCTCTGCTGCATATCCAAGTTGGTGCGCAATTTCGTGTGAGGCTGTTGTCGGAAACTTGTAAGCTGGAATGTAACTATCAACTTGGGCTTCGTTAGTTAAGGGATTCAAATAACCGCTAAATCCCATATACGTAAGAGGCAAGCTAAACAAAGACGTCTTCACACTTTGTGGATGATATTCTAAATGAGGAAAACTTTGTTTTAGAGCATCGTAACCTGCTGAAGTCCGTTTTAGTATAGCACGTTTGCTATATGGTATGTCCACTTTTACAGAATCATTATGGGTAATGTCCAAATGTATTTTATTCGATTTTTCAATCAGTTGTTTTGTAACCGAAACAAGCTGTTCTGTCGTGTAGTCTTTTTTTAAATCTAAACTTTTATGAAGCGGAATTCTATAATAATTCATGCCCCAAAGCAAATGGAATGCAAAATATAAGATGGATACAGCCGAAAACAAATCAACAAACCAAAGTTTTGTGTCTTTTACAATTCGCTTTCTGTTTTTATAAAGCCATCTCAAACCATAAATAATGGCGAATGTGTATACCAAATCACCAAACGAAAACGGGAACCAACCTAAAGTATATCTAAATAATTTTGATGTAAACTGATAAAATCCATTGCTATAGTAACGCTCGATAAATTCTGGGTTTAGCGATAACAGCTTTACAAAAAGATATTGCGGAATGATGGAAAGCGCTATAATCGTTTTTTTATTTTTCAGCATGATTCAAAAATAGAAAATAGTTTTTAAAACGTGCCGTAATAGTTACCTTTGTTCAACTTAAAATTAAATTATGAATTCAGAAATTAGACAACTTCAGCCACAACAGCTTTGGAATAAATTTACCGACCTTAATGCGGTACCAAGAGCATCGAAAAAAGAAGAACGTGTTATTGCGTTTATGAAAGATTTTGGTAACAAACTTGGTTTGGAAACCATAGAGGATGAAGTTGGTAACGTCATCATAAAAAAGCCTGCTACTGCTGGTATGGAAGATAGAACTACCGTTGTGATGCAATCGCATTTAGATATGGTACACCAAAAAAACAACGATACCAATTTCGATTTCGATACCCAAGGCATTGACATGTATGTTGATGACGATTGGGTGCGAGCAAAGGGTACAACGCTTGGCGCCGATAATGGTTTGGGTGTTGCTAGTATTATGGCAATTTTGGAATCGGATGACATACTACATCCGGCTATTGAAGCTTTGTTTACTATTGATGAGGAAACTGGCATGACAGGTGCCATGGGCTTAAAAGGCGGTTTGCTTGAAGGCGGTATTTTATTGAATTTGGACACCGAAGAAGATGATGAAATAGGTGTCGGTTGTGCCGGTGGTGTTGATGTGACAGCGACCAGAACTTATTCTGAAGAGGAAACACCAGAGTTTAAGGTAGGATATACAATTACTGTAAAAGGTTTGCAAGGAGGCCATTCTGGCATGGATATTCATAAAGGATTAGGTAATTCTAATAAGATATTAAACCGTTTAGTATTTGATGGTTTCGAAAACTTCGGACTGCGAATTTCTGAAATTGATGGAGGGAGTTTGCGCAATGCAATTCCGCGAGAGAGCAACGCCATTGTTGTTATTGATGCGATACATGAAGATGCTTTTTTATTAGAATTACAACAACTAGCTGAAACCATAAAAACAGAATTTAAGACTATGGAACCCGATTTGGTGATTGTGATATCTAAATCTGAAACCCCAGAAACTATTATGGATTTAGGTGTGCAAGAAGGACTGACCAGAGCTTTGTATGCTGCCTGTAATGGTGTGTACAGAATGAGTGCCGATATTCCTGAATTGGTTGAAACATCCAATAATATTGCCAGAGTCGTGGTTAAAGATGGCGAGATTATGATTGCTTGTTTAACACGTTCTTCGGTTGAAAGTTCTAAAATGGATCTGGCAAACACACTGCGAGCAACCTTCGAGTTAACAGGTTGTGAAGTAGAACTGTCTGGTGATTATCCGGGTTGGACTCCTAATATGGATTCCGATATTTTAAAGGTTTTGGCTAAAATATATGAAGAGATGAATGGTGAAAAAGCACATGTCGCAGCGTGTCATGCAGGGTTGGAATGTGGTATTTTAGGGACAAATTATCCAGATATGGATATGATAAGTTTTGGGCCTAATATTTTGGGAGCACATTCACCAGATGAGCGTGCACAAATTTCATCGGCCCAAAAATATTGGAAATTTGTTTTGGAGATATTAAAACAGATTCCGAAAAAACAATAATACTATAATGGAATGCTGACCTGCCTTTTGGCAGACAGGTGACGCAGATAAGGCTGATTTCTTATGATTTAATATCTCTATTATCGTGTCCTCTGCGTTCTATTTTTTAAGGTTAAAATAAATCCCCAAAAAAAAAGAGACTACCTTTTCAGATAGTCTCTTTTCGTTGAAAAATATATAGGTTTTACTTTATCAATTCTATAATCTCAACTTCAAATACTAAATTCGATTTTGGTGGAATGCCTCTATTTCCAGCTTCGCCATACGCTAAATGATAAGGAATGAATAAGGTGGCTTTATCGCCAACGCTTAACTGTTGTAGGCCTTCTTTAAATCCGGGAATCATTTTGGCATCTGGGCTAATATCTGCAGGGATTGGTTGATATTTATCGGCGGCTTTACGTTGCTCGTTAACCGCATCACAGGCTTCAGCAGTTTCAAGTTTACTAGTTTCCAATAATTTGCCATCTTCAAAATACACAGCATAATGCGTTAAGGCTTTTGCCATTTCCGGTAATTTATCTCCCGTTCCTTTTTCGGTAATGGTGTATTGTAAACCAGACGGTAAGTTAATAGCATCTTCTAGCTGTGCATCAAACTTCGCCCGAGATGTTTTCGCAATAGCTTCAGCTTTTTCTTTCTTTTCTTTTTCTAAACGTTCTGCTTCAGCGAAATGATTGTTAAAAATATCGGCAGCATCAAATGATTTAGCATCACTACCTTTTCTGATAATGTTTAGACTTTCAATAACAACATCTTCGATAGGTTTGTCGCCCGGTTTGGTCGTTTTTACATTCGAAATAGTATCCTGAATTTCTAATCCTAAAACCAATTCGCCAAAAACACTATGCTTGTTATCCAATCCTGGTGTTGGACCTTCAGTAATAAAAATTTGACTTCCATTGGTCGCAGGTCCAGAGTTTGCCATAGACAGGATGCCAGGTTTGTCATGTTTTAAATCTGGATTGAATTCATCCATAAATTTGTAGCCAGGATTACCACCTCCAGTGCCTAATGGATCACCTGTTTGAATCATAAATTTATCAATAACGCGATGAAAGATAATACCGTTATAAAAGTTTTTTCCTTTGTAAATACTATCGACCATGGTGTTTGTGCCTTCGGCTAGCGATACAAAATTAGCAACTGTTACAGGAGTCTTATTGTAGGTTAATTTGGCAACCATAATACCTTTATTGGTTACGATTTCGGCGTATATCCCATCTTCAAGGTCTGGATATTTATCCTGACAAGAGGAGAAATTAATGAGTAGTGCTAATAATAAAATTTTCATTGGGTGTTTTAAAATTTTCATTTGTTTAATTTATTTTCGATTATTGATTGTATTGTGACTTCGCACATTAAAGGTGTGCTAAAGCCTATTTTGTCTTGATCTCCATAATATCCGTATGCTTTTTGTGATGGAAATAAAAAGGTAACGGTTTCTCCAGCTTTCATGAGTTTTAGACCTTCCCGTAAGCCTGTAAACAATTCAGCTTGATCCATAGCATAGCGTTGTGGTTTTATGTCTTGTTCTGAATAAATGACCTTACCATTTAGAGTTTTTACATTATAGTTATAATTTACAATGTCGCCAAAGTTAGGTGTTGCAAGGCTATCTATGTTACTTTTTGTATTATAGTAATACCAAAATCCACTTTCTGAAGCGAGGTATTCTTTATCCGGTTGTTGTGCTATGACGTCGAGAATAGCAGCCTTTTCCTTTTCATTTAATTTCTTATTGCGCGCTACGGAAGCATCAATAAATGAGCCTGTTTTAACCGAGACAGGCCGTCTTGCTTCTGGCGATATACAACTTGAAAGCGCTAATAATATAAAAATTACAGCTATTAATTTATTCATTGTTTAGGGCATTATAATAGTCAGGTAATATACTAATAAATTTATCAACGGTTTCCTTTAATGACAGTTCGCATCGACCGCCTGCTGCGTTAGTGTGACCTCCTCCATTAAAATGTGCTCTAGAAAATTCGTTTACCGAGAAGTCGCCTTTTGACCGTAAGGAAATTTTTATGATGCCTTCCTTTTTATCTTCAATAAAAATAGCAGCGAACACCATATTGTTTAAAGACAGCGCGTAATTTACCACACCTTCGGTATCTCCTTTTTTATAGTTGAATTTATTTAATTCGTCTTGCGACAAGGTAATGTAAGCCGTTCTTGACTCTGAAATAACTTTTAAATTACTTAAAGCACAACCCAAAAGTTGAATCTGTTCAAAACTATTGGTATCGTAAATGGCGTTGTGAATTTCTGCATTATTGGCACCTTTGTCAATGAGGTCTGAAATAACACGATGTGTTGTACTTGTTGTAGATGCAAATCTAAACGATCCGGTATCGGTCATAATACCAACATATAAACAGGTGGCTATATTGGTGTCAATACTATCGATGTCATCAAGCATCTCGATAAAATGATACACCATTTGCGAAGTGGAACTCATAGCAACATCAGAATACACATATTTAGCATAATCACCTGGTTGCTGATGATGGTCGATCATAATTTTTACAGCCTTACTTTCGGCTAGAACGGTTTCCATGTTTCCCGTTCTACTCAAATCATTAAAATCTAAAGTAAAAATAACCTCTGCTTTTTCTATTAAAATATCACAATCCCTTTTTTGTGAATCATACTTTAAAATGGTGCTCTCACTAGGTATCCATTTCAAGAAATCTGGATAATCATTAGGTGCAATAACAGTGACATTATGGTGGTGTTTTACAAGGTAATGATAAAGCCCTAAAGTAGAGCCAATGGCATCACCATCAGGGTTTTTATGTGGTACAATAACCACGCGTTTGAGCGTAGCTAATAACTGGTTTATTTCTGAAATATCATTTTTTGTCATAAGTGGCGAATATACAATTTAATAACAAATCCTTTAAATGTATTATGCTACTTTTGTATAAAATTAACTTTAATATTATTAGTAATGAAGATTGTTATAAAGCTTTTCTTTTTGTCACTTGTTGTAATGTCTTGTAATAATACTGAAAATATAAGTGATGATTTAATTATTGCTTTCGGGTCTTGTGTAAATCAAAATGCTGAAAACAAACTTT
>CAXMOQ010000129.1:0-6039 GCA_964195015.1 uncultured Flavobacteriaceae bacterium
ACCTAAAAACCATGTGTGCTATTGGTGGAGCCGATAAATTTTCAGAATACTTTAAAATGAATTGGCGCGATTATTCGTGGAATTTAATTGTCGTACTTGGTGCAATTATTGGCGGATTTATCGCTGTTCGGTATTTATCAAACGATAGTATTACAGACCTTAATCCAAATACAGTTACAGCATTAAGCGAACTCGGTTTTAGTAATTCTGGAGCTACTCTTGTGCCTGACGAGCTTTACAGTTTTGAAGCCATTACTTCCTTAAAAGGATTACTCATTTTAATAGCTGGTGGTTTGCTGGTTGGATTCGGAACGCGCTATGCAGAAGGCTGTACTTCTGGCCATGCTATAACTGGATTAAGTAGCTTACAAAAACCTTCATTAATTGCCGTCATCGGCTTTTTTATTGGTGGTTTAATTATGACACATTTTATTTTACCTCTAATATTTTAAAGTATGAAGTATTTAAAATTTTTACTCGTTGGCATTTTCTTCGGAATTGTTTTAGTAAAATCTGAAGCCGTTTCATGGTATCGCATTTACGAAATGTTTAAATTCCAATCCTTTCATATGTATGGCATCATTGGCTCTGCTATTGCGACAGGCATTTTGTTTTTACAATTATCAAAACGCACACATTTAAAATCTATAAAAGGCTCTGATATTGATGTTCCTAAAAAAGAACAAGGGTTTAAAAAATATATTATTGGCGGTATAATTTTCGGATTGGGTTGGGCGCTCATTGGTGCTTGCCCTGGCCCAATGTATATTTTATTAGGAACAGGTGTATATTCTATGCTTATTGTAATTATATCGGCCCTATTGGGCACCTTTTTATACGGTGTTCTAAAAAACAAATTACCACATTAATCCTAGTTTGTGACATTTATCATTTTTAAAAATAACTGTACACGCTAATTTTGTAAAGTATAATTGAAAACTTAATAATAAAAACAACTCTTGAAGGCCAAAATTTAAAATGTGGTGGTTGTGCCAATACCATTGCTACTAAACTTTAGAAGATGCCAAAGCGTTATTATTAATAATTGGGTATCCTGCTATTGGAGATAAAAATGACATCGCAACTAAAGCAAAACCCTTTGTGAGTTGCGCTATACGACGGATGAATAAATAAAGAATTTCTTGAAACGAACTATCCTCGAGGCAGAGCCATAGAGGGATTCTTTTCGATTAAATAATTTCGGCACTTAAACCTGCATCAAGAATCAAGGTGCAAGGCGCTTCCAAATCTTCGTAAACACCAGTCTTTACGGTACATTGCCCTTTGTAATGCACAATAAGCGCACATTGTTCAGCTTGTTCGTCCGTATGTTTACAAGCTTTTACCAAGGTATCTATAACATGGTCGAACGTATTAACGTCGTCATTGTAAAGTACAATTTCGTTAAGTTGTTGTTCTTTACTATCAACCAGAAGATCTTCGGATTTTTTTTCTTTAGCGCTCATCAGCTCTATTGTCTTTCAGACATTTCCCCAAAAGGAAATTGTGATTTAAAATTATTAGTGCCACTAATTTATAAATTTTAGAGCAACCCAATTATTTTTTTCGATTTTTTCGTTAAACTTTAACATAAGTTCGTTACAAGCGGCTTCTATGAGCGAAATATCAGAGTTATAAAACCCGCTTAACAATAAGATACCGTTCGTATTTAAGCAGTTGGCATATTTTGACAAATCTCGAAGTAAAATATTTCGGTTAATGTTTGCAATAATGACGTCATATTTCTTCCCTTTCAACAAACTGGCATCACCTTCGTAAACCGATATATGATTGCAATTATTACGGTCAATATTCTCTTTACTATTTAAATAGCACCAATTATCGATATCGATAGCATCAATGCGTTTTGCTCCTTTCATTTCGGATAAAATGGCTAAAACGCCAGTACCACATCCCATATCTAAAACCGATTTGTTAGTAAAATCATTTTTTAAAATATGCTGAATCATCATGTGCGTGGTTTCATGATGGCCCGTGCCAAAACTCATTTTCGGCTCTATAATAATGTCGTAGGTTGTATTTGGTTTGTCATGAAAAGGTGCACGAACAGAACAGGCATCGTCAACTATAATAGGATTAAAATTCTTTTCCCATTCTTTATTCCAGTTGGTTTGCTCGATCTCATCAAACGTAAACGTGATTTCAAATTCATTGGAATTTAAAATCTGGATGTCATTTAAAATACCGTCATTACATTCTTCTTTTTGAATATATGCCGTAACACCTTCATCTGTTTCAACAAAGCTTTCAAAACCTGCATAGCCTAATTCTGCAATAAGTATTTCGACTGCTGGCTGTAAAGGTTTTACTTTAAAATAATATCCTAAATAAATCGTGTTGGACATACTGTTTTAAAACGCATTTACAATGGCATAAAAATCGGTAGCGTTAAGTGCTGCACCACCAATTAATCCGCCATCAACATCGGCTTTCGAAAAAATCTCTTTCGCATTATTTGGCTTTACACTGCCGCCATATAATATAGAAACGCTGTTTGCTAAATCGTTATCATATTTATTGGCAAGTGTTTTTCGTATAAAAGCATGCATATCTTGAGCTTGTTCTGGGGAGGCTGTTTCTCCTGTACCAATAGCCCAAACCGGTTCGTAAGCCAATACGATATGCTTCCAAGCCGAAGCTGGTAAATGAAACAAAGCGTTTTTAATTTGATCTTCAACCACTTGAAAATGATTAGCTGATTTTCTGTCCTGTAATTCTTCACCAAAACAGAAAATGACGCGCAACTCATTTTGTAAAGCGGTATCGACTTTTTTGGCCAGTAATTCGTCCGTTTCATTAAAATAAGCACGACGTTCGCTATGACCCAATATCACGGTTTCTATCCCTACACTTTTTAACATGTACGCACTAATCTCTCCGGTATAAGCTCCGTTTTCGGCGAAGTGCATGTTTTGAGCAATAACTTCGATACTAGAATTTCGCGTGGCTGCGAAGGCATGCCATAAGTTGGTAAATGTTGGTGCTATCATAACCTCTGCATCCGACGTTTGCGGTTGTTGTTTTAAATCGGATATTAACGACTCTGTTTGAGGCAAATCATTATTCATTTTCCAATTTCCTGCGACTATTTGTTTTCTCATAACTATTTCCTGCGAAGGCAGGAATCCTATTTAATTAAACTTTTATTTTTATAAACGCTCTCTAATACGCTTGTCGTCTGCTTTAACAGCTCTAAATAATTTTATGTTTCCTTGCGCATCTACGACCAAATATCTTGGCACCCAATCCAGATCCAAAAATTTTCCGAATGGCCCTTTCCAACCAGATTGCATATAATAATGTTCACCTTCGATATTATATTTATCAATACCACGTTTCCATTTATCAATACTTCTATCTAGCGATAAAAATAGGTAGACAACATCGTCTTTTTCTTCTTGTAGCTGTTTTAGTTTAGAAAGTCCTCGAACACAATCTTTACACCAAGACGCCCAAACATCAATAACAATTTGCTTGCCTTTATACTTCTCTAAAATAGTTTCGAACGTAAGCACCTCATCATCCAAGCTTATAAATGTATCGTTTAAAGCTTCTTCTGAAAACCGTGTTGGTGTCTCGACATTACAACTAAATACACTTAATACCATTATTATTAAAAACGTCATACTTCTCATTCCATTTAATTACTGTAGTTTTACTTTTGGATCTAACCAAGAATATATCATATCCACAAAAATATTGATTATTATAAATAGTAGCGCAATAATAAGCACCGAACCCATGATGACCGGCAAATCTAATGTATTTAAAGCATTTACAATTTCTTTTCCCAGGCCGTTCCATCCAAAAATATACTCTACAAAAACAGCACCTGCCAACATGGATGCAAACCAACCTGAAATGGCTGTTATCACCGGATTAAACGCATTTTTAACCGCATGGTTCTTAATAATTTGAAATTCACTTAATCCTTTTGCTCTCGCTGTGCGAATATAATCTTGGTTAAGGACTTCCAGCAAAGAGTTTCGCATAAGCTGAATAACAACTGCCAATGGACGAATACCTAAAACAATGGCCGGAAGTATTAAGTTTTTCCATTTAATATGCATGGCCTCACCAAAATTATCAAGCTCGTAAAGGCTTCCTGTCATTTCTAAATTTGTGTATTTATGAAGGACATAACCAAACATCCAAGCAAATAAAATAGCGCTAAAAAATGATGGCACGCTCATACCAAGTGTGCTAAAAATCTGAATGGCCTTATCTATAAATTTATCCTTAAACAATGCCGAAATAATCCCTAAAAAAACACCTAAAAGTATGGCGATGATTATGGATGCTACTGCAAGAACAAAGGTGTTGGGAAGTGTTTCGGCCAACACCTGACTCACTTTTTTTCCTTGTTTTGTAAACGATTCTCTCAAATACGGAAATTTTAAAACGGTTGTTGTGTTCCCTACTGTAAACAAAGTGGTCGCTGAATATTTATCGGCACTTAAAAACGTATAATCTTTGGCATCCTTGGAGTGAAACGATATTGGTGATAAATCGTTTAAATAATAAAAATATTGAGTACCTATCGGTTTGTCGAAACCATACTTTTGCTTTACAATGGCGAGTTGTTCACTGTCTTCATTTTGTCCTAGCATCATTTGTGCGGGATCGCCAGGCAAAACATTAAATAAAAAGAAGATAACCGTGACTACTCCAAATAATGTGAGTATGGCGTAAAAGACTTTATTTAATAAATAGTGTGTCAGTTTAGTTGTTTGTTGTTTAGTCCTTAAGTTGTTAAACGCATATTACAATTCTAAATCATCGATATCATTCCAATGTACCTTTTGTTTAACCGTTCCTTTTTCTAATTCCAAAATCCCCGGATTAGATCGTACAACAGTTTTCAACGCCTTTTCGTCGCATAAATAAAAGTCGAAATTCAACTTATAATCTGCTATTACCTGCTGTTTGGCTCCTGCTCCAGAGGCCGTTAACCCAATAACTTTATATCCTTTTTTAATGGCTTCGTCAGACATACGTTTTAATCTGGCGAGTCCCTCTTTTTCTACTGTTTCAAGGCTATAAGATACAATCATAATTAAATTGTCCTCAGCTAAAAATTGCTGTGTTAAATCTTCAGATTCCGACTCGATTGAAAAATCATAGATTGCCGGTTCGTAACCTTCTTCTATTACTTTAGTATCAACACTTACATAGTCTCCGTTAACCGTTGGATAACTTCCATTAGTGGTAATAACTTTGTCCTCGCCATTTACATTAAACGTCCATTTATATTCAATAACAGGTTTTGGAGCATCGTCTGGGACGCTCATACCTTCTTGAATATTAGCGCCAATTTTATAAGCTCTGAAATCTTTTGATGGTAAATGCATCAGAACATGATAACCAAACCATAAACTCACAATAAAACTTAACAGTGCAATAATTGTTGTTGGCAATACGCTAAACAATGGCTTTACATGTTTTACTCCAAAAAATAGTATGAGGATAAAAAACAGCAAAATCACATCTTTTGTAAAGCTTTCCCAAGGTGTTAATTTTAAAGCATCGCCAAAGCAACCACAGTCTTTTACTTTATCGAAATATGCAGAATAGAAGGTTAGAAATGTAAAAAACACTATCATTCCCAATAAGTTCCAAACCGTAAACTTTGGTTTATAACCAATAAGTAAAAAGACGCCTAGAATGACCTCAAAAACCACTACAATAACAGAAATCATTAGCGCATAAGGCTCTAAAAAAGGGATGTTTAAAACATCTGCGCTAAAATACTCTTGCAGTTTATATGAAAATCCTAATGGGTCGTTAAGTTTAATCAATCCAGAAATGATGAATAATACACCTAATACTACTCTTGAAATGTTTACTAATAGTTTCATGTGTTTATATCTATTGTTTTTTATTTGTCACATGTAGCATCCATTTAATCATCTCCTTGGGTATCGGAAATTCGTTATGGATGTTTCATGTGTTTATATCTATTGTTTTTTATTTGTCACACCTGTCCAGCTATAAGCGGGATGCTGTTCGCTATTAATC
>CAXMOQ010000130.1:0-5824 GCA_964195015.1 uncultured Flavobacteriaceae bacterium
ATTACTATTACTAATTGGAATCCCATCTACGATAATCAAAGGCTGGGTACTCCCAAAAATAGTATTAGCACCCCTAATTCTAATATTAGAACCAGAACCTGGATCTCCGTTAGATCTCGTAATATTAACTCCAGCCATTTTTCCTTGCATAGCATTCGTAACCGAAGTTTCACCAGAGCTTACAAGGGCTTCTGATTTAACAGTAGATACAGCACTACCTAACTTGTCTGTTTTAACAGCAAAACCCAAGGCATTAATTACGACCTCATCTAATGCTTCTGCATCTTCTTCTAAAGTTACAGTAATTGTAGTTTGACTGCCTACCGTAATTTCAACAGTTTTAAACCCGACATAACTAATTTCAAGAACATCGGTGTCATTCTCGACGTCTAAACTAAAGTTTCCGTCAAAATCTGTTGATGCGCCATTAGTTGTTCCTTTCACGATTACAGAAGCTCCAGGTAAAGGAACGCCACCATTATCGCTTATCGTACCTGTAACGGTCTTCTGGGCATATATAAATGCACTGGAGAGCATGAGTACAAGCATTGAAAAAAATAGTTTTTTGTTCATACTTTTTAGATTAGTTATTAATTTGTTTTAGTTAAAATTTTCATCATGTGTTCGGCAGATACTTTGCCAATAAGTTTTATTTTATCTCTTGGCGTTGCATCGCCTATTTCGTAAGTTAAAGCTGTTGCATTATGGCCATACAAAAACCAACCCTTAGACACGGGTTTTTTACTATTTCCTGAGGCTTCATTTACTTTGTAATTTGGAATATTGGCTTCTAAAGACGTAAACCAATCTGTAATAAAGTTTGGTAATGTTGTGCCTTCTCTAATTTTGTTGGTATAAAATACATCTTCGTATGTTGAGTGAAAATCCAACCCTAATATGAGTTTCGAATTATTTTTATTAATAGCTTTAGTAATATAAGTTACAGCTTGTTTAATTTCCGGTTGGTTATAAACAGACCAATCCCTATTCGTGTCAACGCCTCCTGCATTGTGTCGCCAATGTCCTAAATCAACCCCATCGGGATTCATAATAGGGAAAGCAATTACATGATAGTTGTCTAAAAAAGTATTGGACAGTTCAGAGTTGTTTAAAATAGTTTCTAAAAAACTTTGAAATGCGTAGTACCCAGTGACTTCAGGAGGATGTTGACGCGTGACTAAAACAATAATATTTTTTCCTTTTGTATTTCCTTTACTTATATCGAGTACTGGCAAGTTTCTGCCAAGTGTAGATTTACCGATGCTTTTAAGCGTAACCATGTCACCTTTTCCTTTTATAAGCTGTGAATACCATTTTATTACATCGCTTGAGGATTGAATTTCTTGTGCTGCCACAGTTTGTGGCGAAGTTGTGAGATTTAATTTGATAGTTACAATACTGTCGGTATTAAAAATATGTGTTGAATCTATAATTGACCACTTGCCATCTATCTCTAGTTTAGGAATGTATCTATGTTTATACCCTTTTGGGTATTTGAATGTAAAATAGAAAGGTTTCGAAGTTGTTGTCCAAGTTTTAAACGCGTAATAAGGACTATGATTATTAGGTAGGTTTTCAGCGTTAATTACTACAATTGCAGTGCTATCATTTGCTTTTTCAAATCCGTTAAGGCGGGCACCATCAAATTCATTACTTGCGTAAACATCTACACCTTGTAAATGATAGGTTCGTTTTGTTTGTATTTGAATAGGTTTTGTAGTAGTATCTACGGGTGTTTTAAAGCTTACAGGCTTAACGCTTGTACATGCTGTAACCGATAAAAAAACTAAAATATAAAATGAAAAACGCCCCATTAATTTCATAAATATTTGTTAAAGGAAGTACAAAACTAATAGAATATTGTGCTATATTGCACATACCAATTATGAAAGATAAAGCATACCAATTTTGCATTTTAATATAAAAAGCATATTATCGAGTTATGGTTTTGGTAACAAGGATGACTACCAAAATATTTATATTAACTTATACGATTCTATACAGAAAGCTATTGTTAACAGGGCTTTAGATGAGGATATAAAGTTACCGCCATCACGGGTTTTAGCGCAAGATCTTGAGATTTCCAGAAGCACCGTTATTAAAGCTTACGATTTATTGGTCTTGGAAAATTATGTGAAGTCTATTCCAGGATCCGGTTATTATATAGCCTCTACAAAACACAAAAAAATCCGTCACCATTTTAATACTCATATTGTCCAAGGGAAATATCCAAGTATTTCAAAACGCGGTAATGCATTTAGAAAGAATATTCAACTTATTAATAAAAAATCGGAAAAAGGTATTGCATTCAGACCTGGTTTGCCACCCTTGGATATTTTTCCGATAGCCCAGTGGAAAAATTTGGCAAACGATTATTGGAAGACGGTGAAATCTTCAGAATTATCGTATTCTAAAACGATAGGGTTGGAAAGTTTAAGGCAAAACATTTCCAACTATTTAAAAATCTACAGAAACATAGATTGTGATGCTAATCAAATAATAATTACTACAGGATCACTTCATTCATTATCCTTAATTAGTGATGCCTTAATTGATAAAAAAGATGAGGTTGTTATGGAAAACCCAACGTATCCGCATGCTTATCATTTATTTCATAGTTTAAAAGCAAAAATTTGTCCGATAAGTATTGACAATGAGGGTATAACCATCGAAAAGGTAAAATGTAAAAAACCGAAATTAATTTATACAACGCCATCAAACCAATACCCTACAGGAATAAAGATGACTATGAATCGTCGGCTTGAACTTTTGAAATGGGCATCAAAAAAAAGCACTATTATAATTGAAGACGACTACGACCATGAATTTAGTAATTGGGAAAACCCTGTGTCTTCAATCTTTAGCTTGGACAAACAAGAACGCGTTGTTTATTTAGGCACTTTTAATAAATTATTACACCCTTCAATTAGGTTGGGTTATATGATAGTTCCGAATTATTTGCTAGACACCATAACCGCTTTATACGAGCAATCAAGTCGTTTTGTCTCACCTCATTTGCAAAAAACATTAAGTGCTTTTATTGAAAAGGACTTTTTAAATAAACATTTAAGGCGTGTTATTGAAGTTTCTATTGAGCGCAAGGCATTGTTTTTTGATTATTTCAATACGCTTTTCGATAATGAAATTTCCATAAATTCAAAGAACACTGGATTACACATTATAGGAAATCTTGAAAATGGGATTGATGATAAAAAGTTAGCCTATTTTTTAAGTAAAAGCGACATCATTGTGCACCCTTATAGTAATTATTTTATTGGAGGAAACAAAAAAAATGGTCTTGTTATGGGCTATTGCTCGGTAAATAATAAAGTGATTAAGGAAACTATTTCAAGAATGAAACAAGAGTACGAAGCGTTTTTAAATCAATGAGCACATCACGATCATAAAATTATTGGCTGCTGGTTATGATGTTTTCTAAAATATCACCTACAAAGTAGGAAACTGTGGCAGCTATAATGCCCAATACCAGTGTTTCTATAATACCTTTCAATTTGCTTGTTTGCGTCACATAGGTCTTTAAAAAACCAATAAAAATAAATGCCATGGAGGTAAATATACTGGTCCATAAAAACAAATTCCCTGGAAAGCCCAACAGATAATCCCAAACATAAATTATTAAGGGAATAATGCCGACCAGAATAAACGACATATAGGTTACAAACCCCATCATTATTGGAGATTTTTTTTCTTCTATCATGTGTAACTCTTCTTTCATCATCACATCTACCCAACGATCTTTATCTGCGGTAATTGTATCTACAACCTGTTCTAGTAATTTGCCTTCAAATCCTTTTTGCTGGTAAATTTCAACCACTTCTTCACGTTCTTTTTCTGGTAAATGATCAACTTCCCAATATTCTATCATTTTGTGTTTGTTGTAATTGTCTTTCACCGATTTAGTCGATAAATATGCACCTACAGACATGGCAAAACCATCGGCAAGCAAATTGGCAAAACCTAGGATTATAATTACGGCATTGTCTAAATCTGCACCAACTGCAGCAGAAACTACGGCAAAGGTCGTAACAGCACCATCAATGCCGCCGTAAACAAATTCACCTAAATAATCCTGAAATTTATGAAACCAGCTATTGCTTTTATGAATTATATGTTCATCATGTGTCATCGTTTGCTTGTTTATATTAGGCTTTTGCTCAATTATTAAATGGATTCTGATAATTGAACTAAAATTAATCAAGATTTGTAAGAATGTATATGATTTTAGTCAGAATTTTTTCAACTAACTAAAGGTAAGCTATGTTTATGTGCTTTCTTATAAGAAATGATAACTAAAAAACCTTTAGGGAGATAAAATAGAAAACCCTAAAAACGTTAATGTTTTCAGGGTTTTTATGTGGTACTTCCAGTAGCTTATCATAATGCACTTCTATGTACTTGTGTACTCCTATGTACACATTTTATGTGTGACTTTATTTTATAAATGTACTTGTGTATGCTTGTGTACACGTACATATTCGAGAGCATATTTAAGACCAAAAAAAATGAATCTTAGGTTTAAATATAATGAAGAATCCGTATCGGTTCCCAACCAGCAAATAACTATGTATATTATAATATTAGGAAAAGAATCAAATTTTGGCTGATAATTCTATTTCAATGGGTAAATTTGGAATTCTAAAAGCATAATGATTGATGAGAAAACTCAACGAATTTATTTGGGAAACACATGGTATTCATGTTGGCACAGAAGAGGATCATGTAAAACATGGAATTGATAGGTTGGAAGATATTGTTGATAGGGCAATAGAAGCAAATAACCCAAGTATTACCTTTATAATTCATTCGCCTCGACTAACGAGTTTTCGTTACATTGCTGAAAGAGATACTAATGTAAAGTTTATTAGAGGCAATAAATCGTATTTAAATTATCCAAAGCGTATAGCAAATCTTCGAAAAAAATACGAAGGGCAGATTAACATAAAATATGGTGTTGAATTGGAATGGATGGGGCCTGATTTAGGTTTGCAGTGGAGTCGATCAAAAATATTTCAGGCAGAAGATGCTGATTATGTAATTGGTTCAGTTCATTTTGCTCCTGAAGGATTGCCATATGATGGGTCTAAAAAAGAAGCCCTTGAATTATTGAAAATGAGAGGTAGTTTGGAAGCTTATTGGGATGGCTATTTTAACGAAATGATTCAGATGATTGAATGTTTTGGCGATATGATTCAGATTATTGGACATATAGATTTACCAAAACTAAATGTTGAAATACCAGAGGCATTGGTGAATTTTGATACCAGTTCACATCCTTTAGCGAATAAGTTTAGAACGCTTTTAGAATTAATAGCCGATCGTAACCTTTCTTTAGATGTAAATATGGCAGGTAAAATTAAAGGCGTAGGGATTTATCCTGTTCAGCGTATTTTAAGAAGCGCAAATGAACTTCAAATTCCGGTGTGTGTCGGAACCGATACACACCATGTAAGTCATTATGGGTTAAACTTTAAGGAAAGTTTAGAATATATTCAAGAGGCCGGATATGAGAATTATGTAAGTTATTCAAAATTAATTCCAGAAAAACGTACTATTTTTGATGATCATGATTTAAAAGTAAAATACACTGTTTTAAATAAAGGAATTGAATTATTAAACCAAAGATTAGACAATACTCAAAGAAGAATTATTCCAGATTTTTCGTTTGGAGGTTCATTTTTAGAATTTGTAGATATATATAAGAATGCTACTGGTATGGGAGATTATAATGCCATTCGAATTCGAAAGTGGGGTAAATCAATTACAGTTACTAATGAATTTCCAAAGATATCTAATGATAAAGTAA
>CAXMOQ010000131.1:0-5442 GCA_964195015.1 uncultured Flavobacteriaceae bacterium
ATGTAGATAGAGGCTATACGTATTTAGATAGTTGGACTACTCCAGGAACTTCTTTTGAGGTACAAGGATATTATCCGCAAGCCACAACGAATTTTTTAATTGGAGCAACTTTAAAGTTTTAATTGAAATAATATAGTTTATGAACTAGTCTTTCTCAAAGGAAGGATTTAATGGGCTTTAATTGGTAATTAAAAGAGTATTCCCACTTTGTTCAACACGATAAGCTTTTAACGAACAACGTAAACTAGGGTTTTCTAAAGGCTGTCCTGTGAATAGGCTATATTTATTTTCGTCATTACAACCACAAATGCCTTCAAGACCTGAAATGTTTAATACCGAGCAAGAACTTGGTGTGTGATTTGGGTCACTAGCATCAAAAGCAGCAAAACCAGTTCCTGTGTTAGTTACAATAATACCACCATTTCCAGCATTTGAAATATATACGGGATTACTCACAAAATTGAGCTGGTTGTATTGTGGTAAACTTAAATTTATAGTCACATTAACACCTACGTTTAATAAAAAATTACAGCCCGTTATAGGATCATCATTTTTACTGCAAGCATTAAATAGCAGGGTAGTGAATACAATTATAAGGGTTCGTTTCATAGCATTTTTTATTCTCAAGCAATTTACAACAAAAAGCACATTGAACTAAATATTTTGTATCTTTGTATTACAATCTCGTGTATGCGGGATTTTTTTTATGCTGAACTGGTTTCAGCATCTTTTTGTTTAAAGTAAACGATGAAGTTATGAGTAAAGTATCTTATTATACTCCAGAAGGATTAAAGAAGTTAAGAGACGAGTTAAAGCAATTAAAAGATGTAGAACGCATAAAAGCATCTAAAGCTATTGCTGAAGCAAGAGATAAAGGTGATTTAAGTGAAAATGCCGAATATGACGCTGCAAAAGAAGCGCAAGGGATGTTGGAAATGAGAATTTCGAAACTAGAAGAAGCATTATCAGGCGCGCGTTTAATTGATGAGTCGCAGTTGGACACATCAAAAGCACTTGCGCTTTCAATCGTTAAAATAAAAAACCAGACCAATGGTATGGAAATGACCTACACTTTGGTTGCCGATGGCGAAGCCGATTTGGCATCAGGAAAAATATCGGTTAATTCTCCTATTGGTAAAGGATTGCTCGGTAAATCGGTTGGTGAAGTCGCCGAAATTCAAGTACCCAATGGTGTTCTTAAGTTTGATATTATAGAAATTTCAAGATAATTGTTATTCCTGAGAAAGCAGGAATCTCATGATAATATCTAAAATGTTTATAGAGTTGCCAACTTAAAGGTAGCCAAATAAAAGATAAAGATTCCTGTTTTTAGTTGAAAATAATCCAGTTTTAAACAGGAATCTTTTTATATTTACAACGAACTCATTTAATCAAAAAATCAAGTCTTTATTCTTGGTTCTAATAGCGAAGCGGTCTTTAATCTAAACATAAACAATGGCTTCAATTTTCACGAAAATAGTTCATGGCGAAATACCATGTTATAAAGTTGCCGAAACCGATGACTTTTTAGCGTTCTTAGATGTAAATCCCAATACTAAAGGGCACACGCTTTGTATCCCAAAAAAGGAAGTCGACAAAATTTTCGATTTGGACGAAGCGACCTATGTTGGTCTAATGCAATTTTCCAGACAAGTTGCCATTGCCATTGAAAAAGCAATCCCGTGTAAACGTGTAGGTGTTTCGGTTATTGGTTTGGAAGTACCGCATGTACATGTGCATTTAATACCGTTGCACACTATGGACGATACACGTTTTGTTCAAAAAGCAGCATTCACATCTCAAGAATTTCAAGATATCGCTGAAGCAATCCAAGCTCAATTATAGGCTTCAAAAAAAGCGAGAAGCGCTACAGTTAGTATTATACTTAATGAGAAAATAAGAATCCACGATAGTCTTTTTAACTTAAACGAAGATTTTTTGGGGATAAAGGCTTTTTTATGATATTCAAAAACGCGCTCAATATCATTGGTCCAAATTATAGAATAAATGGTAGTATTACAGGTTTTACACGTAATGTCTTGCATGATATCTTGTGTCACCGACTTGTAGAATTTAGTTTCAACAAATTTTTACTTAAATGTTAATTGCGAGCCATCTTTTAAAGGTAAAGCGAAGCTGCACTTCACAATGCTATAACATTCGGGGCAATTATTGTTTAAGGCAACTTCTTTTATGGTGATGAGTTTTTCAGACATCCTATAAAAATTATGAAACTGGATTTAATGAAATTTGCACGGTAGTTCCTTTATCAATTTCAGAAGAAAGAACTTTTATTTTCCCTTTATGGTAATCTTCTATAATACGTTTTGCTAAAGACAGACCCAATCCCCAACCGCGCTTTTTACTGGTATGACCAGGCTCGAAAATAGTATTGAATTTCTTTTTCGGAATACCTTTTCCAGCGTCGGAAATATTAATTTTCACATGAGTATCACTGGACAAAATTTCTATAGTAAGCTTGCCTTTACCTTTCATCGCATCAATGGCATTTTTTACTAAATTTTCAATAGTCCAACTGTATAGCTGTGAGTTCAAATTAACGTAAACAGCTTCATGAGGTGCGATAATTTCAAATTCAATGAGTTTAGAGGAACGTGCTTTTAAATAATCGTAGGAATCTATAGTTTCCTTAACAATATCGATTTTTACGAGTTTTGGAACAGAGCCAATTTTGCTAAAGCGTTCTGTTATGGTTTGTAACCTATCGACATCTTTTTCAATTTCAACAATATAATCCGGATTTACATGCTCACTTTTTAAAATTTCGGTCCAACCAATTAAAGAAGATAATGGCGTGCCTATTTGATGCGCCGTTTCTTTTGCCATGCCCGACCACAATTTATTTTGCGTTGCGTTTTGTGTGCTTCGATAGAAAAAATAAACCACAGCTCCAAATAATAAAATAATAAGTAATAATGCCAAAGGGTAATATTTTAGTTTGTTAAGTAATGGTGAATTACCATAATATAAAGTGGATAACACATCATCTTTATATCGTATTTCAATAGGTCTATTTTCTTTAGAGAATTTTAGGATTAGATTTTGAATGTATACGGAATCCTTTACTTTTTTTTCGTCTATATTGTTAAATTCAATATTGCCATTCTGATCCACTTTTATCATTGGCGTTGTCGTATTGCTTTTAATTATTTGCAATGGTAATTCGCCAATATCGCCTTCAAGATTATCAGTTTTTAATAAATCGGTTTGTGCAAACGACCAGTTTTGCATTTTCGACCGTTCTTCAGCTTTAAAATTTTGAAAAAACACATACGTATTCCAAAGAATAAGAGAGATAATAATAAAGGACGCTACGACAATAATCCAGCGTATTAGATTTCTATGTTTTGAAAAAGCCATTAATCATTAATTTGATTATGTAATATAATGCAAATCTGTTAATAATATTGTATTGCAACCTTTCAAATTATTTTTAGGTGATTATAGAATAGTTATGTTCCCTCTATTGAGAATAATTATATATTTCGGTTTGAGGTAAACTAACATTGAGGTTTTGTTAAATTTTAATAAAAAAATTGGTTAGTTTTGTGAAAACTAGGAATTTTAATGACATCATTCGAGCCAAAGGAGCTTTCTACGAGCAAATTGCACAGCTATTTATTAAGTGCAGTGGCGCCAAGACCAATAGCTTTTGCAAGTACATTGGGTGCGGACGGAAATCCGAATTTATCGCCTTTCAGCTTCTTTAATGTGTTTAGTGCTAACCCTCCAATCATGATTTTTTCACCGGCACGCCGTGTACGCGATAATACAACAAAGCATACTTTGGAAAATGCTGAAAGTACTAGGGAAGTAGTTATTAATGTGGTGAATTATGATATTGTTCACCAAATGTCATTAAGCAGTACAGAGTATCCTGAAGACGTTAACGAATTTGAAAAATCGGGTTTAACCATGCTTAAATCGGATCTTGTAAAACCCTACCGTGTTGCCGAATCTCCTGTGCAGTTTGAATGCAAGGTAAATGAGATTGTAAAACTTGGAACTGAAAGTGGCGCAGGCAATTTAATTATTTGCGAGGTCGTTAAACTTCATATTGCGAATGAGGTTTTAAATGAAGATAGCAGTATTAATCAGGAACGGTTAGATTTGGTAGCAAGAGCAGGAGGCAGTTATTACAGCAGGGCAAAAAAAGGTTTTTTTGAAATCCCCAAACCTTTAACCACACTTGGAATAGGCGTTGATAATTTGCCAGAGCATATTAAAAACAGTATGACCTTAACAGGGAACGACCTTGGGATGTTGGGCAATGTAGAAGCGTTGCCAACTCCAGATGAGGTTAATGAATTTGTGAAATTGGTAGGCGATCGTTACCCAAATATTAAAACTGTTTCGGTAAGAGAGAAGCACAAATTAGCACATAAATATTTAAGTTATGGCGATATAGAAAGTGCGTGGAGATTATTATTATCATAAACTAAAAATATTGTTCCTGTGAAAACAGGAATCTTTTAAATTAAAACTAAATTAAAAAATGGAAATTCAAGGAAAAATTAAAATGGTAGGAGAAACCCAAACGTTTGGAGCAAATGGGTTTAGAAAAAGAGAGCTGGTAATTACAACCGAAGAACAATATCCGCAGCACATCATGGTTGAGTTTGTTCAAGATAAAACCGATTTGTTAAACAATTATCAAGTTGGGCAAGAGGTTAAAATCAGTATTAATTTAAGAGGTCGCGAATGGGTTAATCCGCAAGGCGAAACCAAATATTTTAACTCCATTCAAGGATGGCGTATTGAAAGTTTACAACAAGATGCTTCTAGTAGCGACATGCCTCCTGTTGCTCCGGCGGAAGCTTTTGAGCCCGCAACTGATTTAAATGAAGACGATCACGACGATCTTCCTTTTTAGTAGAGAATCGCTTTAAAAATGTCACCTTGAGCGCAATCGAAAGGTCTCATGAATGTTATATCAATATTATCAAAACCTCAATGTTTGAACATTGAGGTTTTGTGCTTAAATAATCGTATATTTTTTGCAATGTAGAACGTACAAAAAAAGCCCTGTATAAAACAAGGCTTTAGTACTGTGGTTTTAGGTTTGACCAATATATATGCATTCAAAAAAAAGCAATGATGAACAAATGTCATACATAAAAGTCACATCAAATATCACGAAAAAACTTGTATTCTCAAAGAGATAAAGTGTTTTTAACAGTAAGAATGCAACAGTAATTGTTCTGTAAATGAAATATTTAACTCAAGATATCGTGTTTCCAGAAGTGTCAGCAGCAACCGAGGAAGGTTTATTGGCTGTTGGCGGCGATTTATCGCCAGATCGCCTTATGCTCGCATATCAAAGCGGTATTTTTCCTTGGTTCGAAAATGACGAACCTATTTTATGGTGGTCGCCAGATCCTCGTTTTGTCCTGTTTCCAGAAAAACTAAAGATTTCTAAAA
>CAXMOQ010000132.1:0-5435 GCA_964195015.1 uncultured Flavobacteriaceae bacterium
GCTTTACAAGTTTTGGATTCGTGGTAAACATACCACTGACATCGGTCCAGATTTGTAATTCTTCAACATCTAGTGAGGCAGCGATAATAGCTGCAGTATAATCGGAGCCTCCGCGTCCTAATGTGGTAATTTCTCCATCATGTGATTTCGAAATGAATCCTGGAAGAATTGTTATTGCACTCTCATCGTTTTTAAAATGTGACGCAATATTAGCGTTCGTGACCTTAAAATTAACGGAAGTATTTGTATGATTCTTATCGGTAACAATGAGCTCTTGCGAATTCTTAAGATTCGCGTTTAAACCTTTCGACTTTAAGGCTTCTGTAATAATATAGGATGACAGTAATTCGCCAAAGCTTAATAATTTATCTGTGGTTTTTGGCGATAATTCGTTGATTAAAAAAAGACCGTCTAGTAAGTGTTTCAGCTCATCTAGTTTGTCTGAAACAAAGGTTTTGACTGCTGATTTATTGACATCAATGAGCTCATTTATAATATCTAAATGAATGGTCTTAATGACTTTAAAAGCGTCTTTGTAAGCTTCATCTTTATTAACTGCAAGTTCTGCTGCAGCCAATAATTTATCGGTAATGCCACCAACCGCCGAAACTACGGTAATCACTTTATCAGTTTTAGAAATATCGCTTAATATGCTTATAACTTTATTGATATTTTTTGCCGATCCTACTGAAGTACCACCAAATTTTAAAACTTTCATTTTTTTAAATTGTATTATTTATAATTTATTTGAGAGTTCACAAGTTGTAATGAAAATCACAGATGTGAAATATGGACGAAGGTAAATATAAATTAGCAACCCAAAAGGGTAGTAGTCGTTGAAGTAAAAATGCCAAAATCAACTGTAGTCCCTTCAATAGTAGAAGAGAAATTAGCATTCTGAATTTGTTGTAAATAGCTCATTTTGTATTACAATACGTGTCAAAAGTATTATATTTACTGTAATAAAAAAATAAATTGCAAACTTTTACTGAATATTAATATTGCCCATGATTTTTTCAATTAAATCGAATAATAGAGTATCATATTTAACATTTCAATAATTATTCAAAAAACATAAATGAAGATATTTTCTAAAACACAAATCTACAAAGGCGATATGATCACCGCCGAACGGCAGAAAATTTCATCAACCGATCTCATGGAACGTGCAGGCACCGAAATTTTTAATTGGATGCATTTACGCATGCAAGGGGCTCAAGTTCCTATTCATATATTTTGCGGTATTGGTAATAATGGAGGCGACGGATTGGTTTTGGCAAGACAATTAATAATACATGGTTATCATGTCATAACTTACGTGGTTAATTGTAGCGATAAGCGATCAAAAGATTTTTTAATCAATTATGATAGAATTAAAGATGTTACCAAAGATTGGCCAATACTGTTAAGTTGTACCGAAGAGTTTCCTGAAATAGCAGCAGACGATATTATTGTTGATGCGGTTTTTGGAATTGGATTAAACCGTCCAGCAGACGATTGGGTAAAGGCGTTGTTCCAGCATTTTAGAGCATCAAAGGCGTTTACATTATCGGTTGATATGCCTTCTGGTTTATATGCCGATAAAGTTCCGGAAGATGAAGATGCTGTCGTTTGGGCTGGCTATACCTTAAGTTTTGTGTCGTCAAAATTGGTGTTCTTTTTGCCTGACACAGCCAAATTCACAGTGCAATGGGAAGTATTGGATATTGGTATTGACCTTGATTTTCAAAATGAAACCGAAACCGAGGCCGAACTTATTGGGAAATTAGAAGTATTGCCTATATATAAACCGCGTGATAAATTTGCCCATAAAGGAAGTTATGGTCATAGCTTAATCATTGGCGGTAGTTATGGTAAAATAGGAGCGGTGCTGTTGGCGAGCAGAGCAACCTTATCGGCTGGAGCAGGATTGATTACCAGTTATATTCCTAAATGTGGCTATAACATTATGCAAACAGCGTTTCCAGAAGCCATGGTTATTACAGATGTTGATGATAACATAATTAGCACTATTAAATATGATATAAAGCCTACGGTTATCGGATTTGGAATTGGTATTGGCACCGATAAAAAAACGGTTGCAGCCTTTAAAACTTTTTTAAAAACAAACAAAACACCTTTGGTGATTGATGCCGATGGGATTAATATGTTGACAAAAAATAAAGTCTTATTGAAACAATTACCAGAGCATACAGTGTTAACACCACATCCTAAAGAATTGGAACGTTTAATTGGTGTTTGGCGAGACGATTTCGATAAACTAGAAAAAACGAAGACCTTTTCAAAAAAACATAATCTCATTATAGTCATTAAAGGCGCGCATACCATAACCGTTTTTAAAGATAAATTGTATATAAATTCCACTGGTAATCCTGGAATGGCAACAGCTGGAAGCGGCGATGTTTTAACTGGAATTATAACGGGCTTAATCTCGCAAGGTTATGAAGCTTTTGAGGCTTCAATTTTTGGTGTGTATTTACATGGAAGATCGGCCGATATTGCTATAGAAGATTATGGCTATCAAAGTTTAATTGCAAGTCATATTATTGACTATTTAGGAGAAGCATATCTCGATTTGTTTAAACAACCAGAGGAACAAAACATTGAGGATGATGACGGTGAAAAAGAAGAAGGTTAATACGTAGAGGCCGTCTTAAAAGTTAGTTTTTCTGTCTGTTCGAGACATTTGTTAAAAAAATTTAACTAGCGGATGAAATGACGTGTTGGAGTAAATCGATACACAAGGATAGTACTCAAGAAACTTGAGAAAATAGTTGTCACAATCAAAAATCATAGTCATGAGTAAGCCAACAAAAACGATAAACTAAATAACAATAAAATCATAAAAAAAACGAAAACCATCTAGCTACTTGAAATTCCGCTACAGGCGGAACACAGCCGTTTGCAGTCATAGAGAGCGGTAAAAACAATGTTAGAGAACTAAATCAAGGATTGGAGCAATAAAAATTTAAAATGAAAAACGACATATCCAATCACTATCGCGAACGGTGCTTTAGCAATGACCTCAAACGGTTTTGATTTTTTGTTTCGTTTTGCATCAAAGGCAAAATGAAAAGAAGTAATAATTGAATAAAACAGTAATAGCTTAAAACACAGATAATTACAGAAACACGTCAATGGTAGCGCGGTTGAGAACTTTACACCAATAATATTCAAGAGGTTTCGACTGCGCTCAACCTGACAAAATAAGTTGTTCTCTACTTTTAGACAGCCTCTTCCTATTTTAAATAGTTAACGAATTAAATAACGTGATAAGTTTTGGGTTAGATGGTCTTGGTGCGTCAGCATTCACAATATTTCCATCAGGATCAATAAGAATAAAACGCGGAATTCCTGTAATCTTGTAACCTTGTACAAAATCGGATTGCCAAGCCTTGTCAGAAAATAATTGAATACCACCTAATGCTTTGTCGGCTACCATTTTTTTCCAGGCTTCATGGGCTTTTTCTTTAGTACCGCTACGTCTTTCATCATCAACCGAAATGCTAACAAAGGCAATATTTTTTCCGTGATATTTGCTTTCTACTTCTTTAAGCGAAGGGATTTCTCTTTTGCAAGGACCGCACCAAGTTGCCCAAACATCTATATAAACATATTTGCCTTTTAAATCGGAAAGCGATGTGTTTCCACCTTTATAATTTTCATAGTTTTCAAAAATTGGAGAAGGAGCACCTGCCGGAAATTCTGCTTGTAATGCTAATTTCGAGTCAAAATAGCGCTCCACAGATGTTATGGTTCCGTTCAAATTATTATTGCCATTTGCAAGATGTAAAGAATCAACATTTTTATATTGAAGTTTTAAATTTTCAAATGCTGTTTTGTAATCTTCAACAGCTTTATCCAAATCTTCTTTTTTTCCATCGCTGAATAAATCAGCAGAAAAATAAGCATCACTTAATAAATACGTTTGAATACCAAAATTATTATTATCGGCAGCGTCACCTTCAAAAATTAGAGTGCTATCAAAATCTTCATAATCCAAAGTAAGTGAGGATCGATTGTTATTCTTCAAGAAAATTGTTCCATATTCATCGCCATGTTTAAATCTGTAATCGCCTTCAGCGACTTTTAAGGTATCATTAAAAGTGCCGTCCTCATTTACAGCAATCAATCTCTCATAATCATTCCCTTTAAATATTTTTATGTTAAGCGTCTCATGCGGATTAATGATTTTTCCCGTTAAGGAGGCATAATCTTTAGGCGCATCTTTACAGGCCACAATAGTAATTGCGATTAATAGGGCGAATATTTTTTTCATCAATTTATTTTTTTCTTTTTCAAAAATATAAGATTGAAATCATAATGCAACATATTTACCCATTTATTAACATTTCCTTGCATATTTTAAATTGAATGATGACTTTTGAAATCAATTTACACCTTACTATGGATCGGATACATTTTATATCTTCAAAAGTTCTTGATTTAACTACCATTCAAGATATTATTTCTGAACAAAAAACACTTCAGCTATCAGATGAAGCCATTAAAAAAATAGCGGATTGCAGAACGTATTTAGACCATAAACTAAAAGAACAAGAAGAACCAATTTATGGCATAAACACGGGCTTCGGTGCTTTGTACAACGTTAAGATATCAAAAGAAAACCTTACCAAATTGCAAGAAAATTTAATGATGTCACATGCTTGTGGCACAGGCGATAAAGTACCTGACGACATTGTGAAGCTTATGTTGTTGTTTAAAATCCAGTCCTTAAGTTATGGACATAGCGGTGTACAATTGGACACGGTAAATCGACTCATCGATTTTTATAATAACGATGTGCTCCCCGTTGTTTATACACAAGGCTCTCTGGGAGCATCAGGCGATTTGGCGCCTTTAGCACATTTGGCATTGCCATTAATAGGAAAAGGTGAAGTAGTTTTTAATAATGAAGTTTTACATGCAGAAGATGTTCTAAACCAATTTAATTGGAATCACATACAATTACAATCTAAAGAAGGCTTAGCGCTTTTAAATGGCACGCAGTTTATGAGTGCTTATGGAATTCATCTGCTTTTAAAATCGTATAAGTTGTCTTATTTAGCCGATTTAATAGGCAGCATGTCCATTGACGCTTTCGATGGCAACCTATCGCCATTTAATGAACTGGTGCATTTGGTGAGGCCGCACAATGGACAATTAAAAACGGCAGAACGTGTTCGGGAATTTTTAGCCGATAGCGAATTAATTCAGCAAAAAAAACAACATGTTCAAGATCCCTATTCGTTTCGATGTATTCCGCAGGTGCATGGCGCCACCAAGGACACGTTGACGTTTGTAGAGAAAACATTTAAAACCGAAATTAACGCGGTTACCGATAACCCGAATATTTTCGCCGGTGAGGATGAAATTATTTCGGCTGGGAATTTTCATGGTCAACCTCTAGCATTAGCATTCGATTACCTTAAAAT
>CAXMOQ010000133.1:0-5309 GCA_964195015.1 uncultured Flavobacteriaceae bacterium
CGGCTAAAATACCACAATTTGTCGTACCCGTTCCCGACGTTTGTGTCACATTAATAAATCCTGGAGCATCTGAAAAATTAGTAATTAATAAGACATAATATTCGCCTGCAATAGCATTAGGAATCCTCACAATTTCCACATTGTTCGGCGAGTAGCTACAATCCACAGTATTAACGGCCGTAAGCCCTCCTGAACAGGCAGAACCAGAATCGTTAAACGGTCCATAAATAATAAAATCGACATCTAAATTAGGAGGGCCTCCTAAAGTCGTACTTTGCTGTATGGTTAAATCAAGATTTCCATCTTGTGCTATTTGCAAAAAAAACCAAGCTGGGTTTGGTGTCGATCCTAAACATCCATAATTAGGGCCAACTTCAGCACTTCCAGATCCTGCTGTGTTTGGGTAAGAGAAAACACTTGAGCCACATAAAGGCTCAGAACTATCACATAGATTCGCACCACCACTTTGGCAATAAGCAAATTGATTTGTAAATACACAAATTAATAAACCTGAAACTATATTTTTTAAGGTATTCATCTTATTAAGCATAATGCGCAAACTAATCCAACTATTATCTCCTTAATCAATTACCCGTCAAACAATTATCTATTATAATAGTTCTGTCCGTATTGCGTTTCGAAAAAGGAATGTAAAATTAACTTTTTTACATAAGACTGCTAATATATTTTCGAAAGTTTTATCCTCCAAATTATTTCTCCAAAAAGCAAAATAATATGGTTAAAGCTGGATATATTTTTAAAATGACACATATTTAACTTTGAAAAAGCTAGTAAAATTAATTGTTTGTTAATTCAAAACGTAACAAATGGGAATTACTTATCTTTGCAGACTAATTTATGATTTTTTTGACACATGAAACATCCATAACGAATTTCCGATACCCAAGGAAATCGAAGATTCACGAACTCCGATGAAAAAAAATAAGGCATTGTGAGTAAATGATTAAATGGATGCTACATCCCGCTTATAGCTGGACAGGTGTGACAATTAAAAAACAATAGATATAAACACATGAAACTTAACAAAACAATAGAAGATTTTGAATCATTAGGAGACGATCACATTAGCACATCAACGAATACACCAATGCGTAATGATGCTTTTCAGCTTTCTAACGATGAAAAAATAGACATTATTAAAGATGATGTTCGTCATATATTGGAAACTCTTGGGTTGGATTTAGATGATGATAGTTTAAAAGGCACACCTAACCGTGTTGCCAAAATGTTTGTTAAAGAACTTTTTGCTGGCTTAAATCCAAGCAAAAAACCAAGTGCTTCAACCTTCGACAACAAATATAAATATGGTGAAATGCTGGTTGAAAAAAACATTACCGTGTATTCAACCTGTGAGCATCATTTATTGCCCATTGTTGGTAAGGCACATATTGCATATATTTCAAACGGAACCGTAGTTGGCTTATCTAAAATGAATCGTATTGTAGATTATTTTGCAAAACGCCCTCAAGTACAAGAGCGTTTAACCATACAAGTTGTTAGGGAACTACAGGAAGTTTTAAATACCGAAGATGTTGCCTGTGTTATCGATGCAAAACATTTATGTGTTAACTCACGCGGTATTAGAGATACCGAAAGCAGTACAGTAACATCAGAATTTGGTGGGAAATTTAAAGAAAAAGAAACCCGAAGAGAGTTTTTGGACTATATTAAATTAGATACCAAATTTTAAAGTGTTGTTTGTTCAGTCGATTGTTGTAAAGTTGCACGTGCTTTTATTAATTCATACTTTTTACATTTAATAATACCATTTAAATGCATTTATACTCTTTTGAAAAATTAGAAGCCTGGAAAACAAAAAACCCAAAATAAAAGCACCAAATACCAATTTTGCCACAACGAATAACAAATTTTGGAGTGAATTGAATCTCACATTCTCATATAAACTTTGGGATTTGGAATTTGGGATTTGTCAAGTTAGACAAACGACTTAACACAAAACAACAAACAGTAATGCAGCTTTACAACCAACAACACATACAAATCTACAACTCACTTACAGGAAAAAAAGAAACTTTCAAACCCATTAACGAAGCTTATGTAGGCATGTACGTTTGTGGCCCAACCGTATATAGCAATGTACATCTTGGTAATGTAAGAACGTTTATGTCTTTCGATATGATTTTTAGATATCTCAAACATTTAGGTTATAAAGTTCGCTTTGTAAGGAATATTACCGATGCTGGGCATTTAGAAAATGATGCTGACGAAGGTGAGGATCGTATAGCAAAAAAAGCACGGTTGGAGCAAATTGAGCCCATGGAAGTTGTACAACGCTACACGGTCGATTTTCATAATATTTTAAATAAATTCAATTTTTTAGCGCCTAGCATCGAGCCTACGGCAACAGGTCATATTATTGAGCAAATAGAACTTATCAAAAATATCATTGATAATGGTTTTGCCTACGAGGTTAACGGATCGGTGTATTTTGATGTCCATAAATATAATGAAACTCATGATTATGGTATATTAAGCAAACGAAAGTTAGAAGACTTAATTCATAATACACGGGAGCTAGATGGGCAAAGTGATAAAAAGAATCCGCAAGATTTTGCACTTTGGAAAAAAGCCGAACCACAACATATTATGCGTTGGCCTTCACCTTGGAGCGATGGTTTTCCGGGTTGGCATTTGGAATGTACAGCCATGAGTACTAAATATCTTGGCGAACATTTCGATATCCATGGTGGTGGCATGGATTTAAAATTTCCGCACCATGAATGTGAAATTGCACAAAATGAGGCCGCCCTAGGGCAAAGCCCTGTGAATTATTGGATGCATGCCAATATGCTTATTATGAACGGTAAAAAAATGGCAAAGTCTACAGGTAACTACATTTTACCGGAAGAAATTTTTACTGGAGACAATGAACATATCACAAAAGCGTATGCTCCAAGTGTCGCTCGTTTTTTCATGCTTCAAGCGCATTATAGAAGCATTTTAGATTTTACAAATAATGGTCTTTTAGCGAGCGAAAAAGGATTTTACCGCTTAATGGATGCTGTTAATTTAATGGATGGACTTAATGCATCTTCAACATCAACATCAACATTTAATATTTCTGAATGGAAACAAAAATGTTATGACGCCATGAACGATGACTTTAACACACCCATTTTAATCGCCAATTTATTTGAAGCCGTTAAGTATATTAATCAGATTAAAGAAGGTACAGCAACGATTACTGCTGACGATTTATCAACTTTAAAGGAAGCGATAAACACCTTTGTTTTTGATATCCTCGGTCTTGTTAATGTCTCTAAAGACATTACAGGTTCCGATAATCTTTCAGGAGCGGTTGAACTCTTAATTAATTTACGTCAAGAAGCCAGAGCCAACAAAGATTTTGCACTATCTGATAAAATCCGTGATGAATTGGCAGAAGCAGGAATCCTGTTGCAGGATAGTAAAGACGGAACGTCGTTTACTGTTAATTAGTTTGTTGTTCAGTCGTTTGATGTTAATGTGTTTTAATCTTATCGACAAACGGCTTACAAATAACTCATGAAAAAAATACTTATATATCCATTCATAATCCTTATAAAGGTCTATCAAACCTTAATCTCACCGCTAACACCTGCAAGTTGTAGATTTCAACCAACATGCTCACATTATTCTAAAGAAGCATTAGAAAAACATGGCCTGTTAAAAGGTGGTAAATTGGCAATTAAACGGATATTTAGTTGTCATCCATGGGGACGTTCTGGTTACGACCCAGTTCCTGAAAAGGATGACAACTAAATGCCAACGCTACAACTCGCATGTTCGCTAAAAATGTACACCGTACATTTTCTTAACACTCCATCGCCATGGGGACGTTCTGGTTATGACCCAGTTCCTGATAAATTGCCTAAAAAATAAGATTCCTCACAGCCAATTCCTTTATAATCCATTTTCATTTGTCTATATTTACAACAGATAAAATAGACCTTATGCACGTATTAAAGTTCGATTGGAATCCCATAACAGGAATCGATATTGCCGGAAATTTTAAACTTCATTTTTATAGTCTTATGTGGATCATCGCATTTGTAATAGGATGGTATATCATGAAACGTATTTTCACCAAAGAAAAAGTGTCTCTTCAGTTTCTGGATCCTTTATTTATCTATACGGTTTTAGCAACCATGATTGGAGCACGTTTGGGTCATGTCATTTTTTATCAATCGGAATTAATATCACAAGATTTCTTCAGTATTTTTCTGCCTTTCCGGTTTAAAGGAGGCTTTGAATTTACGGGGTTTCAAGGTCTGGCAAGTCACGGTGCTGCCATAGGCATTATTATTGGCATGTATTTATACCGAAGAAAATATAAATACAAATCACTCATGTGGATTCTAGATCGGGTGGTCATTTCGGTAGCCAGCGGTGCTGTATTTATTAGAATAGGTAATTTTATTAATTCGGAAATAATAGGCAAAATAACCGATTCAAATTTTGGTGTACGTTTTATTCAAGATTATTATAATAAATATGAAATCGTACGCCTTACAGGTATTAACGATCCGCAAAAAGCATATAATGCCGTGACCGATAATCCGCAATTTCACAATCTTTTAGAAACTGTTCCTTTTAGACATCCAGCACAATTATACGAATCGTTTTGTTATATTTTTGTGTTTTTAATTTTGTGGTATGTGTATTCCAAAACAAAAAAAGCGAGCCAATCTGGTTTCTTATTTGGTTTGTTTCTTGTCTTACTTTGGACCATACGTTTCTTTATTGAAAACGTTAAAGAACCACAAGTTGATGGTCGTGAAAATTGGATTATGGGCATGAACACAGGACAAATTTTAAGTATTCCTTTTATACTTATCGGGCTTTACTTTATGTTTATGTACAAACCGAAATCTGCAGTAAAATAAAATATGTTTTTTAAAAATGTAAAGCTCGGCACATTACTGGCATTAGGTGTAATTACTGTTGGTGTAAGCTCTTGCAAGGAAGAAAAGAAAACGATAAAACAGGTTGAAGTGACTTTTAAAAAAGAAGGAGAGCTTACTATTTATAAAGCAACATCCGATTCTATTGTTGCCACTCTGGAAATTGAGATTGCCGATACCGATTACGACATCCAAACAGGACTGATGTATCGTTCGTCCATGAAAAAAAATCAAGGGATGTTATTTGTTTTTCCAAACGTCATAGAGCGTTATTTCTATATGAAAAACACAAAGATTCCTTTAGATTTAATTTTTATCGATAACAATAAAACCGTGGTAAGCTTTCAGCAGAATGCAAAACCTTTTGACGAAAGTTCTTTGTCA
>CAXMOQ010000134.1:0-5296 GCA_964195015.1 uncultured Flavobacteriaceae bacterium
GGCACTTTTTTATTTATGTCAAACTGGAAGGGCCTTTATTTGCCCTTATTTGCTTTTTCAATATACTTTTCCAATGCCATGGTCATAGATGGCGTTTCAGGTGTAGGTGCCGCAATATCTACACGTAAACCGTGTTCCTCTACAGCTTTAATCGTCGTGTTGCCAAACACGGCAATACGTGTACTATTTTGTTGGAAGTCGGGAAAGTTTTTAAATAACGATTCAATTCCAGAAGGGCTAAAAAACACTAGAACATCGTAATAAACATTGGCTAAATCGGATAAATTACTAATCACAGTTTTATAAAATATAGCTTCTTTCCATGCCACATTTAAAGCATTTAAGGTTTCCGGAACCTCTGGTTTTAATTTATCGGTAGTTGGTAGTAAAAACGATTCGTCCTTATATTTTTTAATGAGTGGAGAAAGCTCTCCAAAGGTGCGTTTGCCTACATAAATCTTACGCTTTCTGTACACCACATATTTTTGTAAATAGAATGCTACAGCTTCCGATTGACAAAAATATTTCATCGTGTCAGGAACTTTAAAACGCATTTCTTCGGCAACTCTAAAAAAATGATCTACAGCATTTCTACTCGTTAAAATGATGGCAGTAAAGTTGTTTAAATCTACTTTTTGTTGTCTTATGTCTTTGGCAGGAACGCCTTCTACATGAATAAAAGGTCTGAAATCTATTTTTACCTTTTGCTTTTGCTGAAGATCAAAATATGGAGAATTTTCTATTTTAGGTTCTGGTTGAGATACTAAAATTGTTTTCACTTTCATAGGCTAACGGTATAATTTGCTCTTTTAATAAGCATTAAACACCTTGTATAAAATAACATAAGGTGCAATTTCGAGTGCGCAAAGATACAAAATAAAATAAAACAAGTTGTTTTTTATTAAACTTTGATAGGTCTTGAATGATGTAATTAGTCCTATCATGCTTATAGTGAAAAGTAAAATAAATATGGCATAAATTATTGTGGGCGTAGGCGTGATGCTAAAAATTAATAATGCGTTTATAGGGAGTAAAACGATGCCCAGAAAATTTCTATAACTAATCTTTTGAAAAATATAATGATCTATTAAATAATCAATATCAAAGAGGCTTCCAATTAAGCGTTCTATAAGGACTTTTATTAAAATAAAAACGCCAATTCCAAAAACCAGTTTAGAAATAAGGTTCAATGAAACCGAAATAGGTTCCACTAATAATTGAAACACAATAAGCCCAAAGATTGCAACGGAAACAATCAGGTTAATAAATAAAAGCGCATCAAAACGATCAAAAAATTTCTGTTCCCTAGTGTAAATTTTTAGATAGGTAAAGTTTCCTAAAACCATGGTAAAATCGCTAAATCGTTTCGGGGAAGAAACTTTTGCTATGGCAATAAAAGTAAGGCCGATGACAATTAAAATAGTATATAATTCGTTTGAGGTTACATCTCGAAGCATGCCATAAAATTATTACAAATAATTGTATACGTCTTAATAATTATTAAGGAATATTTAAAAAAAAAGTATCTTCTAAATAATGTACATTTGCTAAAATTAAACGTTTTTAATGAAAGACGCCATAGTCATCATTCCAACTTACAATGAAATTGAGAATATTGAAGCCATTATTAAAGCTGTATTTTCTCAACCTAAACCTTTCGATATTCTTGTTGTAGATGATAATTCACCAGATTTAACAGGCTTAAAAGTTAAAGAACTTCAAAAGGAATTCCCGGAGCGCTTATTTTTGGAAACCCGTAAGGAAAAATCTGGATTAGGGACTGCTTATATTCATGGATTTAAGTGGTGTTTGGATAAAGGGTATAACTATATATTTGAAATGGATGCCGATTTTTCCCATAACCCGAATGATTTAATTAAGTTGTACAATGCTTGTGCTGTTGATGGTGCCGATATGGCTATTGGGTCACGTTATATAAAAGGCGTAAATGTTGTTAACTGGCCCATGAGCCGGGTGCTTCTTTCGTATATGGCATCTAGGTATGTACGCATTATAACTGGCATGAATATTCATGATACCACCGCAGGCTTCGTTTGTTATAAATGTCAGGTTTTAGAGGCTTTAGATTTGGATGCGGTTAAATTTGTGGGTTATGCATTTCAAATTGAAATGAAGTTTAAAGCCTATCTTAAAAAGGTTAAAATCGTTGAGATTCCGGTCATATTTACCGATAGGGCAAAAGGCGAATCAAAATTAAGTTCTAGCATCATTTCTGAAGCTATTTTTGGAGTGATTTCAATGAGGCTTAAAAGTATTTTTAAAAAGTAAAGTTCAAAAATGCAACAAACAATAACACTTATAAAAAACGCAAAAATTGTAAACGAAGGTTCAATTTTTAATGGCGATATATTAATAGAAGGCGCGTACATTAAAGAAATTAACGATTCTATTAGTGCAAAATCGGCCGATGTAAACATCATTGATGCAGAAGGAAAATTTGTATTTCCAGGTGTTATTGACGACCAGGTGCATTTTAGAGAACCAGGCTTAACACAAAAAGCGACCATTGAAAGCGAATCGAAAGCAGCTATTGCAGGAGGGATTACATCCTTTATTGAAATGCCTAACACGAATCCGCAAACCACGACCATTGAAAAGTTAAACGAAAAGTTCGACATTGCTGCCAGAACCTCGTATGCTAATTATTCGTTTATGTTTGGTGGCACTAACGATAATTTGGATGAGATACTAAAAGTTGATGCCAAACAAGTGGCGGCTTTAAAGTTATTTTTAGGATCGTCTACAGGAAATATGTTGGTTGATAATCCGGAGGTGTTAGAAAAAATATTTTCAAGCACCGATTTGTTAATTGCCGTGCATTGCGAAGACGAAACCACCATAAAAAACAACTTTGAAAAGTATACTCAAGAGTTTGGAGACGATATTCCAATAAAGTATCACCCAAAAATAAGAAGTGAGGAGGCCTGTTATATATCCTCTTCAAAAGCCATTGAGCTTGCAAAAAAAACTGGAGCACGATTACATGTATTTCATCTTTCAACAGGAAAGGAAACTAAACTATTTAGCAATAAGATGCCTTTAAAGGATAAGAAAATAACAGCTGAAGTTTGCATACATCACTTGTGGTTTACCGATCAAGATTATGATGAAAAAGGCACCTTGATAAAATGGAATCCTGCTGTTAAAACGGAATCGGATAGAGCGCAACTCTGGAAAGCATTATTAGACGGGAGAATTGATGTGGTAGCGACTGACCATGCACCACATACCATCAAAGAAAAGAATAACGTTTACACCAAAGCGCCTTCCGGAGGGCCTTTAGTACAGCATGCTTTACCAGCCATGTTGGAAATGTATCACAAAGGAAAAATTTCAATCCAAAAAATTATAGAAAAAATGTGCCATAATCCAGCGATTTTATTTCAAATTGAAAAGCGCGGATTTATTAAAGAAGGCTATTTTGCCGATTTGGTTTTGGTCGATTTAAATAATCCTTGGACGGTTAAAAAAGAAAATATTATATATAAATGTGGCTGGTCGCCTTTTGAAGGAACAACCTTTAAATCCAGAATAACGCATACTTTTGTAAATGGCGTTTTAGCCTATGATAACTTTAAGTTTAATACTAATAAGTTTGCTAGACAATTAACTTTTAATAGATGAGAGGATTAATAATTTGTATCTGTTTATTAATAATGTCTTGCCACAGCATTGATAGACCTAAAAAACCTAAAAATTTAATTTCTAAAGACAAAATGGTTGAGGTCATTATTGATATGTCTTTACTATTATCGGCTAAAGGGACAAACAAAATGATCCTGGAGGCTCGTGGCGTTCTTCCCCAAGATTATGTTTACAAAAAGCATAACATAGACAGTGTACAGTTTGCATTAAGTAACGAATACTATGCATTTGATATTGACGAATATGAAACTATTTATACAAAAGTGAATGATAGTTTAGCCGTTCTTAAAAAGGTTTATAAGAAATTAGAGGATGAAGAATTAAAAGCCAAGCGAAAAAGAGATTCTGTTAAAAGAGCTACAAAGATGTTAGACACTACAAAAATTGACAGAAAAACAAATAAGACAAAACGACCTAGACCACAATTGACTAAACCTCTTTCAAAAAAACCTGACACACTTCGGTAATACTTTGCGTTACGGGTTTAAACTCAAAACTTAAGGCCGTTTTAATTTTCTCATTGCTGTGAAAAGATGTCCCCATTAAAGATTGCGCCAATTGTTTGGTTAATTTTCTGCGTTTGTTTTTAATTTTATGTCGTAACCAATCCAGTCGCCAACCCAATTGTAATTGCCAATATTTTGCCTCTTTTTGTGGTGGTTTTACATTAAGATTTTCGGCTATGGTTTGTAAAAATTGCCTATACGTCCAGTTTTCAGAAACTAAAATAAAGCGGTGGTTTTTAATGTTATTTTCCATAAGTTTTATCATGATGGTGACGACATCCTCAATATCCACTAAAGCCACGGTTCCTTTAGTGAAATATTTAGTGCCTTTATAAACCATATTAATGATGCTTCCGCTACCGTAACGCCAAATGCCAGCGCCTAGGATAACACCCGGATTTACGATAACGGCGTCAACGCCTTCTTGTGTGCCACGCCAAACTTCCATTTCTGCGCCATACTTTGTAATGGCATAAACACTATTATCGGCTTCAGGGTTCCATTCGGTGGTTTCGGTAACATCATCATTATTAATGGGATGCCCCATGGCAGCGACCGAACTCACATAACATAATTTTTTAATCGCATTAGCAATACATAAATTTACAATATTCGCCGTACCTTCAATATTAGTTTGCCGTAAAAGATGATATTTATCAGGCTCAAACGAAACAAAAGCGGCGCAGTGGTAAACATAAGAGATGTCTTTAAAGGCTTCGGTTAATGACGGAATATCAAGCAGGTCGGCTTTAATCCATTCAATCTTATTGAAAACGGCTTTGAAATCATCGGTGTAATATGAAAATACGTTTTTAACAATTTCAAGTTTTTTTTCACTTCTATAGATGGCTCTAACATGTTCATTCCTGCTCACAAGTTTGTAAAGCAAATGCGAACCAACTAAACCCGTACCTCCTGTGACTAATATCATAAGGCTAATGTAAAGAATTATGCATAATTCATAAGTAATTGTACATTGATTTTTATCTTTGCCACTGTTCACGATAAATTAAAAACAATGATTAAGAATTTTGTTGAAGAATTAACTTGGAGAGAGATGATACATGATGTCATGCCAGGCGCCGAAGAACATTTAATGGAAAGCATGCGAAGCGCATATATTG
>CAXMOQ010000135.1:0-5221 GCA_964195015.1 uncultured Flavobacteriaceae bacterium
TGGCTTGTCGTGCAATTTTTATGGCATTTTCTACCGCTTCTGCACCTGTACTAACCAACATGACTTTTGTGTGATTGCCATGCGGCACAATTTCGGTAAGTTCTTCACACAATTTTACATAAGGTTCGTAAGTGACTACATTAAAACTTGTATGAATATATTTTGCTGCTTGTTCCTGTATCGCTTCTACTACCGACTCCGGACAGTGACCGGCATTCACTACACCAATGCCTCCTGCAAAATCGATAAGTTCTTTACCATCGGCATCAATTATGGTTGCACCCTTCGCCGATGATACCGTTGCTGTATTAAAAACCCCAACCCCATTTGCAACAACCGCTTTTCTTCTTTCGAATAAATCCAAAGATTTTAATACTGCTTCTGTCATAATAAATTAGTTAACTTTTATGCATGTAATAATACATAAAATACTTTTCCTTTTTCTTTTTTTATGATGTGATTTTTGTGTGTAACTGAAAATAATTATTTGACCTCTAAATAATTATCGTCCCAATTTTTAATTTTTGGTTCGCCCAGCTTTCCAATGGATTTTGCCACTAGCATGGAAACGGCTGCATCACCGGTAACATTTACGGCTGTACGGCACATATCCAAAGGTCTGTCCACCGCGAAAATAAGCGCTAATCCAGCTTCTGGGATGCCTGCATAACCGAGTACACCAACGAGCATGACCATACCAGCGCCGGGAACCGCAGCACTACCTATAGAGGCTAATGTAGCTGTAGCTATAATGCCCAATTGTGTGGAAAAATCGAGATCCATGCCAAAGGCTTGTGCAATAAATACAGCGGCTACGGCCTGATACAAACTTGTGCCATCCATATTGATGGTTGCGCCAATAGGTAAAACAAAACTTGCTACTTCTTCTTCAACGCCTAAATGCTCTGTAACCCGTTCCATGGTAACGGGCAAAGTTGCTGCACTTGAGCTGGTTGAAAACCCTAAAAGTTGCGCCGGTGAGATTCCGCTGATAAAAAATTTGGGTCTCTTTTTCGTAAAAACCAGAACGAGCATCATATAAATGCTTATCATTAACAATAATCCAATTACTACGGTAAAAGCATACCAGCCCAATGCTTTGAATAAGTCTATGCTTGGTGATTCTACAATTAAGGCAGCCAATAACGCAAACACGCCGTAAGGTGCTGCCAGCATGATTAAATCAACCATTTTTAGGATGACTTCGTTAAACCCATCAAAGAAATCTTTAACAGTTTTACCTTTTTTCTCTGGAATTAAAATCAGTCCAATGCCAAAGAACACAGCAAAAAATATCACTTGCAACATATTACGGTTACTGGTAGCTGCTGAAAAAATATTTTCAGGCACCAAATCTTCTAAAGGTTTCAATGGTCCGGCTTCTTTTTGGGTTTTCGCTGTTTCCTTGTACTGCGTTGTATTATCGCTGTAGTTGCTAACCATTTCTGCTCTTGTGGATTCAGTAATTGAATGTCCAGGGTTAACCGTATTTACTAAAAGCAAACCAATGGAAACAGCTATTATGGTTGTAGTAATATAAATACCTATTGTTCTACCACCCATTTTAGATAGTTTAGAAATATCTTTTAAATCTGATACGCCCTTGATAAGTGCAGCTAAAATTAGAGGAATAGCTATCATTTTTAATACGTTGATAAATATTTTACCAAAGGGCTTTATCCAATCCTGGATTATTTCTTTGCCGCCGTCAAAATTTGTCATTAATAATCCTACGACTACGCCCAAAAACATGCCGAGTAATATTTTCCAATGTAATGCGAGTTTTTTCATGTGCTATAATTTTGAAGTTAGAATATTATTAAAGTGTTATATTTTCTTCTCTGTCTTTAGTTCTTTAGTTTTTTCATTCTTCATATTGAAATTCTGCATAAGCTGATATACATACGGAATTTGAGTTTGAAAGCGCAATAAAATATCATCAGAAATGTTGTTTCTGCTGAATGGTACCATCTTTACATATTCCTGGATTTCTCCTGCATCCCGACCATATTTGTAATCGTATGGGAAACGTCCTTGGTCATCAATTTGAGTATTTTCATTGTCTTTGTTTGCCACACTAATGTAAAACTCACTATCCTTAATGTTGCCGTTAGGGTTGAACAGTGATTTTTCATTTAGATGTTCGTATAACTCTTTGGCAGTATTTACCGCAGGATCGACAAGTTGAATATTTTCAACCATATTATCACGATATAGATGCGAACCATCCTTGGCTTTATAATTATACAATTCTACTAGGACATCTCCAATTTCCTCGGTTAAATACGGATAATGTGTACAGCCTAAAATGATGGATTTTAACTTGTTGGTTGTATTGGACTTTCTAATGTTTTCCATTAAAGTCACGACGTGGTAACGCACATAATTTTCGGCATCGTTAATTTGCAGTATCGAACAATCATCTGCTTTTTCTGTATCGCAAAGCATTTTGCTGTTATCGAAATCGAAATTATAAATATCAAATAAGGTCTTGTCAATTTTTAGATCACTGTCCAATCCAGGGCCTTTATAATCCTGACGTGGTTTTTTGAGGTTCTTGTCGAAATAATTAGCGTCTTCATCAACCGCTTCGGCGATACCAACACCACCTTGCGAGAATACCTCTACATTTCCGGTATAACCCAAATCGTCTTTAAACTTTAAAATGGTATTGTGATATCCTTTGGAAGCGACTGTTCCAGCGGTTGCCAAAACGCCTATAATAGCATCTTCATCTTTTTCAATGGACTCCAATGCGCCACGTACACCAGCATCGATTACGCCCACAATTTTTATATTTGAATTCGCTTTTCTTATAAATTCTTCAATATATTCCTTACCATAAGCCGTCGCTGTATTGCAGGCAACCACAATAGCTTTTACCGGTTGTTTGTCAGTGTTTACCGTAGCATCATTGGCATCGAAATAATATTTATTGCTTAATAAAAACTGAGTGTCTTTAATAATATGTTCTTTTAGCAAATCGACCTTGTTTTCTTTTGAATAATTGCCATAAGGCATATTGGCTTGATCTGCCAAATAAATGAAGGATTCTTTATCGAAATCGATGACACCATCACTACCTTTTTGACGCGTTTCATTTTGATTCTGATCGTAATTTACAATCGCCTTTAAAACGGTTAAGCCACCTGTTCCGGAATCGAACACACCAATAGGAAGGCTTGTGTCGCCACTTGGGTAATTGTTAAAATCGACATGATAAAAACTTTCTTTACCGTTGATAATGGTATTTACAATATCACCTTTTTTTACTTCGGCTTGAACCGTTTCTTTTGTTGATTGATTTTGCTTGCAGCCTATTATTAATAAGGTTGAAACTGCAAGTAATAGATTTAGTTTTTTCATTGAATTGTTTTTTAATTCATTCCCTCGAATGAGGGAATCTCATTATTCTTTTGTTAAAACTTTTCCGTTTAATAGTTCTGTGAACTCCCCGTTTTCTACAGATAGCTTTCCGTTGATTATACTGTACTCCAAACCTTCTGCGAATTGAAAAGCATCCTTATAATCTGCTTTATCTTTAAAGGTTTCAGGATTAAATATGATGATATCGGCATAATAGCCTTCTTGTAATTTTCCTCTGTATGGAATCTTAAAAATCTCGGCAGTTTTTGATGTACTATTATTAATAAAAGTCGCGATATCTATCACCTTATCCTGGTTAACATATTTATGATATTTTCTGGGAAAGGTGCCATATTTTCTGGGATGTCCTGTATTGCCATCACTACCAGTGACCACCCAATCTTGCTTCATAAAGTTATGAATATCGTCTGAATTCATATTAAAAGAAGCTACACGCACATAACCCGTTTTTAGAATAGGATACACTGCTTCTTCAGGAGGAATATTAAGCATTTCAGATATTTGCTGAAGTGTTTTACCAAGAAACGTAGAGTCATTGCACTTTACAATAAGTAGCTTCGTTGGGCCTCCACGACGTGTAATATTAACTTTGGTGTCTTTAAAAACACGGGCTTTATATTTAGGGTGTTGTGCACGATACAATAAAGAATCTTTTCCACCACTTTCTGCCCATCGCGGCGAAACAGCTGCATTTAAGCTGGTTCCAGAAGCATCATACGGATATTGATTTGCTGTTATTTCTATACCTTCTTTTTGAGCAGATTCTACTAATTTAATGATAGAATCACTTTGATGCCAAACATCAACACCTAAACATTTTATATGAGAAATATGAATGGGTAATTTTGCTTGCCTACCAATTTCAATAGCTTCTTGAACTGAAGCTACCAAACCAATGGTGTTTGAGCTTTCATCGCGCAAATGCGTATCATAAATGCCACCATTTTTTGCTACAATTTTCGCTAAAGCAATTACCTCATCGGTACTTGTGTAACTTCCTGGTGCATAGTACAAACCTGTTGACATTCCAAAAGCTCCTGCATCCATTTCTTTTTGCATAAGTTCTTGCATTTTAACAATGTCATCAGGAGTTGGCTCTACATCGCTTTTACCAATTACGGCTTTTAAAATTTCGTGATGACCAACTAATTGTACAGCATTAGTCCCTATACCTTGTTCTGCATATAGCTTTTGATATTTCTCACTAGGGTAGAAGCTATCACCATCGTTTCCAACAATAGTGGTTGTAATTCCCTGCATCATAAACGGTAAATTATGAGATGTCTTTGGGTCTTTGTACTCTCTATCGGCATGTGTATGCGGATCGATAAAACCAGGAGACACTATTAATCCGGTAGCATCAATGGTTTTTGAAGCTGTTATTGAAACCGAATTTTCATCACCAATAAAAACAATCTTATCATTTTTAATGCCGATTGAGACACTGCTGGGAATAGAATCCGTTCCGTTATAAACCGTACCATTAGTAATAAGAATATCGGCTTCAATTTTTTCTTTTGAACATGAAAAAATCAATATTACAATTAAACAAAATAATATGCTATTAGTCTTCAAATACATTGGTCTCAAGTTTGTTTATAAGGGTTTTCATTAACTCGTTAGCGTATATTTGGGCTTTTTGTTTAATTAGCGTTCTATCGACTTCATCGCCGTCTTCATAGGTAACCGCTTCACATCCAAATTGATTATAAAAATAATTATAGCAGTAAGGCAGTTCTTGACTTCGTTTTCTATCATGTACTTTAAATTTTGAATTGGATTCAATGTTTTTAATCCATTCTGAAGTTATATGTTTCGACTTGGTTTGATTTAA
>CAXMOQ010000136.1:0-5008 GCA_964195015.1 uncultured Flavobacteriaceae bacterium
GTAAGTGGAGATAATACGTTAGATATTTCACATTTATCCAAAGGCTTTTATTTTTTAAATGTAAAGGCACACAACAGAAGTGCAACTAAAAAAATTATTAAACAGTAAGTTTTATTTAGAGCTCAAAATCTGCATCTACCCAACTTTTTTTGATTAAGGCTTCCATTCTTGCTACGCTTTCAGAATCGTTAAGGTTTTGGTACGCTTGTTTTAAACCATGGTGTGCCCAGCCATTATTTGGTAAGCGTTCAAGATCTTCAAAGTAAGTCTCAATTGCCATACGTTGTTGTCCATTTAACATATAAATACGACCTAGGTGATGTCTAATGGAAAAAAACCAATCTGGTGGTTCATTGTAATTTAAAGCATCTTCTAAAGCAATAGCTTCTCTTAAAAGTACAATACTGGCTTTATAATCTGACTCTTCTGCTAAAATTTCAGCCTTTAAAACTTTTTCTGCTATCTGTACCAATTCGTAAACAGAGTTAATATCCCAAACGGTAACCTCTTTTAAACTTTCATCTTTAGCCAAGATTTCTAATTCTGATAATTTAGCCTTTGCTTTATCCAAATTCCCTTTCCCCAAATGTGCCATACCTTCGGCATAATAACGAATAGCTTTTGGGTATTTTAAATCGTAAGTTTTAAGATCCATCGCTAAAATGTCATCCCATTTTTTAAATTTGGCGGCAACATAATATGGAATGGTATAATAATGTTGCAGCGTTCCCCAACCGGGTTGTTTCATAATTTCAGGATGAACATGTTCGGATACTTTATTTGCTCCAATCATTGCCCAATGGCTATTACCTTCAAGCGTTGCCGTAGCTGCCATAAAATGATAGTTATGTGGATAGTAGGCTAGAGGATAAGCACCTTGTGCATGACAAGTGGTAACATAAGTGCTATCTGCTTTGACCGCTGCAATATTGGATAAGGTGCCTTTGTGGTATTCTCCGGTTCTAATATAGGTGTGAGAAGGCATATGCAATAAATGTCCGGAACCGGAAACTAATCCATCATCAAAAGCTTTAGCGGACATATTTGAGCGTTCTGGTGTACTTGAAGCTTCAACCGCGTGAATATAAAAATGATGAGCTCCAGGATGCTTTGGATTTTGAGCAATAAGTTTTTCTAAAAGAGTCACAATTTCTACTGTCCATGGTTTTTCGGTGCCATCTTTTTCGTTGAGATCCCATGGATGCAGGTTCATTAACGACTCGGCATATAATGAACTTATTTCAGTATCATCAGGATATTTGGTATATAAAATTTTCATCGCCTTAGAGTAGTCCATATCAAGCTGACTTCTATCTTCTGGTGGTTCTGCCACATAACGTAACGCCATGGCATCAATAAATTCTTTTTCTTTTTCCGTAGCATTAGAGTACAATGACTTTGCTTTTTGAATAGCATCAAAAGCTCTTTCATAATTATCATCTTCCATGCCTGCATTATAATTTGGACCAAGCACATAAGCATAACCCCAATACGCCATGGCACAATCTGGATCCAGTTTCGTCGCATAATAAAATGAACGTGCCGCTTCGGCATGATTAAAACCATAGGCCAATGTCATGCCTTGATTAAAATAACGTTGTACTAAAGTGTCTTTTGTTATTATTGGATAGTTAACGGCATCATACCCTTCAAGTAAAGGAGCAATATTATTTTTTTTGTACCATTCGGCATCAGTTGTCTGCGGAGCACATGCATATTTTGAAGCCGGAGGATCTTTTATTTCTAACGCATTTTTATTTTTTTGACCGTTGATGCAAGAGGTAACAAAAGCAAATAAAACGATTATAATTAAAATAAGTTTTTTCAAAGCCATATATGTTTGATTAATGGTTAAAAGCTATTTGTAAAAATACTAAAAAGATATCGTTTGTTTTTTCTTATGACAATAGCCACCAAAAAATAAAACATAAAATTTAACTTTTTGTTAACATTTTTCATTATCTTAATGGGCAGTAAAACTAACGAAACCAACCCATTATGAAATCATTACTATTATTGACTTGCACTCTGATGTGCATTGTAGGTTATTCTCAAACCGTAGAAATCCCCGGCAAAAACTTTGAACAAGCACTAATCGATTTAGAAATTGATAGTGATGGAGAACTTAATGGTTTACTCTTAAAAAGCGATGCTGTACAAGTAACCTCATTGGATGTTTCTAATGAAAAGATAAAAGATTTAACAGGTATTGAAGCTTTTACATCCCTCGTATATCTTGATTGTAGCGATAATGAATTGTCTAGACTAGATGTTACTCAAAACATTGCATTAATCAATTTGTTTTGTAGTATAAATGATATAGCCAAAGGCGAAAATAGTATTGCCTATATAGATTGGTTTGATTAATTAAATAGCTGTTTAGAACAAATCATTCAATACTTTCGCTAATCGAATACCACCAATTTGTAATTGAGAGCGTACAATTTCAAAATAATCGTATGAATAACGGTATCGTAAATTGTCGCCAGGTTGTACTGTAGCATACACTTTTCTAGTAAGCTCGTGGGTTTCATTTACCCAATCAACTAATGTTCCTTTTTGTATGGCTTTAACTTGATCATTACTTAAAACATCGGCGTTTTCGACCAATTCGATATAACCCATGCCGTAGCTATCAATCATTTTACTATCCCAAACCGAGTGTAAATTAGTGTCTTTATAAAACCACTGTAATTTAAAATCGTTACCACCTTTATCCTCTGCAAGACCAACATGCATAGGTTGGTGTAAATCGCCAATAAAATGAATTAGAAGCTTTAAATAAAAGGCTTTGTCAACGTCACTTGAGGTTTTATCTTGGATAATTTTTTTACAATAAGCAATACCGGTGACCAAATCACCATCAGGATTTTTTTTAGCATCTTCATAATTTGAAGTTAATGGCATGTTAATATAGTGCCAAGTGTAAAAATCGTTGTAACGTTTATCCGATTTTATTTCGTCTCCAAAGGTTGATACAAATGCTAATGACTTTCCTTTTAGAAGCTTTTTAATTTCCCGTTTTGTTTTTCCTTTTAAGTAATTATCTGCAATTTTCCCAACAACACGATGTCCTGTTGCACCCCAATCGTCGGGAGTATTGGTATAACTACTGCAAATAAATAGTACGAGTAATGTGAAAATAAGCTTTGCTTTCATTTAAAAATTATTTTTGCTAATTTATAAATTACTTGTGTAAAAAAACCTTAAAATATAGTTAACTAAAAACAGGTTGAACTTTTGAATGTTTTTAATACCAAAAAAGATTTCTATTTTTGAAGTATGGAGAATATACCTATACATTTAAATTTTATTGCTTTAATTATTTTATTGGGAGTTTTCTTAGGATTATTTATTTCTTACTTTTTTATTAAAAAGTCATGGAAACATGATTTTCCCAACCTCTTAATGGGATTTTTTATTCTTTCGATGTCGTTAGTAATGATTGAAGGATGGTTAAATTATACAGGCTATATTTTTAAAACATTATGGCTAACTAACTTTGCCGAACCATTAAATTTTATAATTGCTCCGCTTATTTATTTGTTTGCAACTTCTCAATTTGGAAACCTTAAGAGAGAGAAATATTGGTTTCATTTTTTACCATTTGTTTTTTGGTTAGGGTATTGTGTATTCTTCTTTTTACAATCGGATGCTATGAAATACAACTCTAATATTGATGTGATGCAGCTGAACATACCTATGTTAAGTGATATTCAAAAAATACCAGAAGATCCATTACATATTAGACATTACGTTAATTGGCTAACTGGTATCTCTTTTTTAATTTATATAACCTTAACCTTAAGATTGCTTTTGATTAAGTCAAAATCATTAGGGCAAACTATTTTCAACACAACTAACAATACATTAATATCGTTGCGTGGCTCACTCTATCACTTTATTATAATTATACTCATTTTTATCATAGTAAAACTCATTTTTAAGAATGACGTAGGTGACTATTTTATCTTTTTGTACTTGTCATTTATGATATTTATGACAACAATCCAAATAATGAGTAGATCGACTTATTTTAATGAAGCATCATCGTTTTTAGAAGCTCCTATATTAAAGTATAAAAAATCCTCCCTCGAAGATGATAGTAAAGAGATTATACTGAAAGCAATTATTAAACAAATGAAAGAAGAAAAGTATTTTTTAAAAAGTACAGCTTCCTTATCGGGTTTGGCAAAATCCATAAATCAGAGTCCGCATCATGTCTCTCAAGTAATTAATGAAAAAATAAATCGGTCATTTTTTGAAATGCTAGCTTCGTATAGGGTGGAAGAGGCAAAAACCATATTAAGGACAGAATTAGGTAAAAAATTGACCATCGAGGAGATTGCAGAACAGGTTGGTTATAACTCAAAATCGGCGTTTAACACGGCTTTTAAAAAGTTTGCGTTGCAAACACCTTCGGAATACAGAGAGTCGTAACTATCTGATAATCAATATGAATTAGTTCTCCCTTATAAACTCGAACACCTTACTTATAGGCTAATTCGTTTAAATGCTCTTTAGGTTTATAGATTTGTTTCATAAATAATAAATAACAATTATGAACACTCATGTAGAATCAAAAAAACAAAGACAGCATTATATCGATTGGTTAAGAATTCTAGCCTTTGGCTTACTTTTTCTCTTTCATTCATGGAGGCCTTTTGATCACTTTCCATGGCATATAAAAAACGAGGAGCAAAACTTTATTTTTGATTTACTTACTATGTTTACTCATGGATGGCGAATGCATCTAATTTTTTTGGTATCTGGAGCTGGTACTTGGTTTGCTTTGCGATCGCGCAAAAAGGCATTTGTAATGGATCGAGTAAAACGATTAATTGTTCCTTATCTCTTTGGAATAGTATTAATAATTCCACCTCAGCGATTTTATGAATGGCTTACGTTTCGCGATTTTGCAGGTAACTATTTTGATTTTCTATGGTTATATCCATATCAACAATTAAGTGCTGATATGGGTAGTAGTTTATTGCTATGGTTTGGTCAT
>CAXMOQ010000137.1:0-4525 GCA_964195015.1 uncultured Flavobacteriaceae bacterium
TTGGAGAATTAGTCATAGGCAATGACGAGGTTAAATGGGTGGGGAGTTACGAATATGGTCTAATTGGATTTAACCAAAATGGAGGAAACCCATTATTAAAGAGTATAGGTGAAGAAACTCAAAATATGCCCTCTCCATATGTGTCGGCCTTGGCTTTAGATAATAGAAATCAGCTTTGGATAGGAACCTTAAGAGGGCTTCGCGTATTATATAATACCTCGAATTTTTTTACAGACGACAACGTTCGGGTTGAAGAAATCATTATTTTGGAAGACGGTGTGGCAAAAGAGTTACTGTTTCAACAATTTGTTTCAGATATTGAGGTAGATGGTTCAAATAATAAATGGATTGGAACCTTTGGGGCAGGATTGTTTTATTTTTCTTCAGATGGTCAAAAAACAATATTTCACTTTACCAAAGACAATTCGCCCTTACCATCAAACAATGTACAAGATATTGCGTTAGATGATAGCAATGGTATTGTTTACGTAGCCACAGAAAGAGGTCTGGTAGCCTTTAGAGCTGGTGGTTCTAGCCCGATAGAGAATTTAGAAAGTGCTTTTGTATATCCTAATCCGGTACGACCCGAATTTAATATTGTTGACGACAAAGTAAAGATTAAGGATGTTTCGGAGAATGTTAATATTAAAATCACTGATATTGAAGGAAATTTGGTAGCGGAAGCACAATCAGGAACTAATTTAAGATACCAAGGATACAATCTTGAAATTGATGGCGGTACAGCGTATTGGAACGGTAAAAATCTCGCAAACAATATTGTAGCATCTGGAGTGTATTTGGTTATGTTGTCCGATTTGGACTCCTTCGAAACTAGGGTTTTAAAAATAATGGTTGTGAGATAATGCTTATTTCTACTAACGCTATTGTACTATCTAAATTAAGGTATCGTGATTACGATTTAATAATTAGGTGCTATACACAGCAATATGGTGTTGTAAGTTATTTATTAAAAGGGGTTTTTAGAGGCAAAAAGAAAAATGCTAAAACTGCTTACTTTCAACTGCTTTCACAGCTACAAATTATTACAAATCACAGGGGAAACCGTTCTTTACAAGCCATAGAAGAAGTAAAATTAAATCATCTTTATACCAGTCTTCACAGTAATATTTTGAAAACTTCTGTGGTTATGTTTTTGTCTGAAGTATTATCAAGTACATTAAAGGAAGAAGAACAAAACGAAACACTTTTCAGCTATTTAGAAACTACCTTGCTTTGGTTTGATGCGCATGACCAATGTGGAAACTTTCATCTATTATTCTTATTAAATTTAACCAAACATCTAGGGTTTTATCCAGACACTAATAATATGCACTTTGATTATTTTAATTTGAATGATGGCGCTTTTCAAGCAAAGCAAATTGGAAGTTATTCTATTTCAGGAGAAAACTTAGTGCTTCTAAAACAACTATTAGGCACAACATTTGATGCTTTATCCCTTATAAAAATTAACGCAAAGCAAAGGCAACTATTTTTAAATATGATTTTGCTTTATTTTGAACTACATTTGGGCAGTTTTAAAAAACCAAAATCACTGCATATTTTCAATCAAGTTTTCAATTAAAAGCATGAAGTTTTTTTATTTCTTTTCTCTCTGTTTATGCGTTGCAATGACGTCTTATGGGCAGCAGGTAAAAGTGTTTAATAAACTTACTAACGAACCCGTTTCAGGCGTTGCAGTATATAACATCAATAAAACCAAAAGCACAATAACAAATTTAGAAGGTGTTGTGGATTTAGATAAATTTTCATTTTTAGAAATCATTTATTTTCAGCACCTATCACATATTCTTGTGTCATTTAAAAAATCTGATATCCTTAAAGGGAACATCGTTTTTCTTGAGTCTAATACCCAAGGCTTGGACGAGATTATTATTTCGGCGTCAAAATTCGAACAGAACAAAAAGGACATCCCACAAAAAATTGTTAATGTAAATAAGCAGCGTATTGAATTCTCTAACCCTCAAACGAGTGCCGATTTACTTGAAAATACAGGACAGGTCTTTATTCAGAAAAGCCAGTTAGGCGGTGGTAGCCCGATGATACGAGGATTCTCCACCAACAGACTATTAATTACGGTTGATGGCGTACGCATGAATAATGCTATTTTTAGAGGTGGTAATCTTCAAAATGTCATTTCTATCGATCCTTTTTCTATTCAAAACACCGAGGTTACTTTGGGAGCAGGATCGGTTATTTATGGTAGTGATGCCATTGGAGGTGTCATGAGTTTTTATACTCAAAAACCACAATTGTCCTATGCAAGTCCGACGCAATTCAACATGAATGCAATGGTGAGATATGCAACAGCAAGTGATGAAAAAACAGGGCATTTCGATTTTAATTTCGGATTTAAAAAATGGGCATTTTTAACCAACGTAAGCTACACGTCTTTTAACGATTTACGAATGGGAAGTCATGGCCCAGACGATTATTTAAGAAATGAATATGTGATTACAATTAATAATGAAGATAGTACCGTACTAAACAGCGATCCTTTGATTCAAAAATTCTCTGGGTACAATCAAATAAATTTAATGCAAAAGGTAAGTTATGAACCTTATGATAATTTAACCTTTGATTTGGGATTGTTTTATACAACAACTTCAGATTATTCCAGATATGACAGATTGCTTCGGTATAAGGGTGATGAACTGTATTCGGCCGAATGGAATTATGGGCCACAAGGATGGTTTATGGCTAATGCAAACGTAACAAAGCTAAGTAGTGGATCTAATTTATATGATAAGTTAAAGGCGACAATAGCATATCAAAATTTTCAAGAAAGTAGAATGGATAGGGACTATCTATCAGATATTAGAAATGTACGTGAAGAAGCAGTAGATGTGTATTCTTTTAATATGGATTTTGAAAAATCTATAAGCTCAACTGCCAAACTATTTTATGGCGTTGAGTATGTTTATAATAAAGTCATGTCTCATGGGAACGAAGAGAATATAAGTATGCAAACTGTTTTTCCTACGGTTTCCCGATATCCTAATGGGTCAAGTTGGCAATCGGCAGCAGTCTATACCAGTATTAAGTATAAGCCTAATCCAAAATTTATTTTTCAGTCTGGATTGAGATTTAATCATGTGCTTTCAAAAGCCGATTTCACCGAAAACAATGCTTATTTGCATCTGCCTTTTGAATCGTCAAAATTAAATGCAGGTGCCGTTACGGGAACTGCTGGCATAAGTTGGTCGCCAAATAAAATGCTTCAATGGAAACTAAATACATCTTCTGCTTTTAGAGCACCAAATATTGATGATATAGGAAAAGTATTCGATTCAGAGCCTGGCTCTGTTGTGGTGCCGAATGAAAAATTAAGACCGGAATATGCTTATGGTGCAGATCTCGGATTAAAACTGAATATTAAAAACAAGGTCATACTCGATGTTAATACGTACTACACGTATTTAGATAATGCTTTGGTACGCCGGGATTACAATTTGAATGGCGAAACCGAAATTATTTATGATGGCGAGTTAAGTAATGTACAGGCCATTCAAAATGCATCGAAAGCCTGGATTTATGGTTTAGAACTTGGACTCCAGGTTAATTTTAATAAAGCACTAAAGCTAACATCACAGTACAATGTTATAGGCGGCACCGAAGAAGATCACGACATAGAAGTGCCGATACGCCATGTAGCGCCAAACTTTGGCAATACCCATTTTATTTGGACAGCAAGTACATTTAAAGTTGATGTATTTGCAAATTATAATAACGAACTATCGTTTAATCAATTAGCACCTTCCGAAATCGGGAAGGATTATATTTATGCTTTAGATGAAAACGGGAATCCCTATGCGCCGTCGTGGTACACTTTAAATATAAGAACACAGTACCAAATTAATACATCTACAACGCTTACAGCAAGTTTAGAAAATATAACCGACCAACGCTATAAACCATATTCTTCTGGAATTGCCGCATCTGGAAGAAACTTTATTTTGTCTTTAAAATATAGTTTATAAAGCAGAATATTTATTTTCTTTTAACAGCTTTTTTAGTAACAACAACACCATTAGACAGCTCAATTTTAGCAATATAAGTGGCTTGGCTTAAATTGGAAAGATTATAAATCTCGGTATGACTAGATCCTTTTAAATCATATATCAATCTTCCTAAAACATCAAATAGCTTAACCGATTTAATGGTTAAATCAGTTGAGGTTTTAAACTTCACATGGTCATGATCAATATCTATTATGGAAACAGTATTGCCTTCCAGATTGTTTTCATCTTTGACTAGTGCCCCTTTGCTAAACACAATTTCAAAACGTTCCTTGAACTCACCAACTTTCGATGCAAATGTATAATCAGATTGTGATAGATCATGAATGACATTCATCAGATTATCTTTTAAATAAATCGTGTTATTCGTAAGAAACTCACCTTCTAATTGTACTATTGATAGCGTATATAAAGTAGCAACATCAATAGAGGTATCAAAACCTAGAGGGATCACTTCTTCAAGCGTTAAACTATTTGGGTCTTTGCCT
>CAXMOQ010000137.1:4535-4810 GCA_964195015.1 uncultured Flavobacteriaceae bacterium
CTTTTTTCATTGCCATCAATTAAGGTATAAATTGTTGAATAGAGACCTGATGAAAGGTTTCGTGGCGCATCATACGACATTCCATCATAGGCATTGGTAGCGTGTTCAATATAGGCTAAACCGAGTTGATTAAAAACACCATTATCAGACGTTAAATTAAGCCATAGTCTGTTGGGTAAATTATTAACTTTTGAATTTGATATTCTAAAAAATTGAGTATTACTGGTTGCATCTGTCATTCTCATACTATTTGTAAATGTTACAGTGCCTTCATA
>CAXMOQ010000138.1:0-4797 GCA_964195015.1 uncultured Flavobacteriaceae bacterium
CGCTTTGGAAAACCACTTATACCACCCAATTGTCTGTTAGTATGAAATTGATTTTTACGCTCCGTTAATATTTTGTGTCCATAAGCTTGATGTCCCACGTCCCAGATTAATAAATCTTTTGGCGTGTTAAATACATAATGCAAGGCGATTGTTAATTCTACAACACCAAGACTAGCGCCTAAATGTCCTTCTTTTGTGGCGACGATATTAATAATGAATTCGCGCAATTCTTGGGCAAGTTGAGGTAAGTCGTCTTGTTTTAATTCTCGCAATTCTTTGGGTGAATTGATATGATCTAATAATTTACTCATGCGTTTACAAATGTACCATTTGAAATACCATAAACAAAAGTTTAATAATGGCAAAAAGGATAATATGGCATCACATCTGATATAAAAAAAACAATAAATATTAGCAGATGAAATTGTATTTTTGATTTTCACAGTTTTAATTTTCTTTCATGGAGAACTTATTCGACGACACCTATTTTATGAAAAAAGCTTTGCAAGAAGCCGAGGCTGCCTATGAAAAAGGAGAAATTCCGGTTGGTGCTGTTATCGTTATAGACAACAAGATTATAGCAAGAGCACATAATTTAACAGAATTATTAAACGATGTGACGGCCCATGCCGAAATGCAAGCCATTACTGCTGCTGCTAATTTTTTAGGAGGCAAGTATCTTATAAATTGCACTTTGTATGTCACACTTGAACCTTGCCAAATGTGTGCTGGTGCTTTATATTGGAGTCAAATATCTAAAATTGTATATGGCACAAAAGATGAGCATCGTGGTTGTATCGCTATGGGTACAAAATTGCATCCTAAAACAAAAATAGAAGGTGGTATACTCGCTGAAGAAGCTTCAGATTTAATGAAACGTTTTTTTATTGAAAAACGTAACTTGAATTAGATAAATTTAGACCTGTCAGATCTTGTATATATTATTTTTTAGCGTCTTCATGATTACGCATTTTATCTAAATTCTCTTTTGTAATCATGTAGTCTTTTACGTTTTTATCCTTCCATCGGTAATAAGAAAATAAGGGAAAAACAATAACAAACAGGCCAATAACACCAACACCAATTAACTTTTGTGAATAGACTGAATCCATAATATAACCTGCGAGTATACTTCCAATGGAAGCAACAAATAACAAAGCAATAATGTATTTCATTACTTTGTGAAGTTAATTAATTGTCTTCTGTAAGCGGTTAATAGTTTCGATTTAGATATAAATCCAACATATTTCCCAGCTTTAACAACTGGTAAATTCCAAGCACTACTATCCTGGAATTTTTTCATGATATCCGTCATCTTATCTTTTTCGAGATCAATTATTTCTGGTGGTGGATGCATGATATCTCTGGCTAAAACTTCTTCATATAGGGACAGATCAAACATTATAGGTCTTAAATCATCTAAAAGAATGATACCTTTCAATCTTTCGGTTTCTTCGTCTACTACCGGAAAAATATTTCGATTAGATTTTACAATAGCTTTATGCACAATGCTTCCTAGATTCATAGTGGCGGTTACGGCTATAAAATTGGTTTCAATAACTTTGTCTATATCCATTAATGTAAGCACGGCATGGTCTTTATCGTGTGTGATTAATTCGCCTTTTCTACCCAGTTCCATATTATAAACCGAATGTGGATTAAAATATTTGGTGATGCTAAATGAGATAGTGGCTGTAATCATTAAAGGGATAAAAAGTTCATAGCCTCCTGTAACTTCAGCAATTAAAAAGATAGCCGTTAGTGGCGCATGCAGTACGCCAGCCATTAGTCCGGCCATACCAACAAGTGTGAAATTACTTTCGGAAACAGGCGTATTTACCAATCCAGAGTTATTAATTATTTTGGCAATACAGTTGCCCATAATGCTTCCCATAAAAAGGGTAGGTGCAAAAATGCCACCAACACCTCCGGCTCCAAAAGTTAAGGCGCTGGCAATAATTTTAAAAAATACTAATCCAGCTAATAACAAAATAACAATCCAAACATTGGTTAAATCCATATTTAAGAAGTTGTTTTCCAATGCTTTTTCTGGGTTCCCAACTAATAAGTTATTTATAACATCAAAACCTTCACCATAAAGCGGTGGAATTAAATACACCAGAATTCCAATAGCGACACCTCCAAAAACCAATCTCTTTATTGGAGAGCCAATTTTGTCGAATAGCTTTTGTATGCGGTCATACATTTGAGTAAAATATATGGAAGTTATTGCTGCAAAGATTCCTAAAATGATATAAAAAGGAGCATCAGAAATATCGAATTTGTCTTCAATCCTAAAAAGCAACAAAACATCGTCTCCAAAGAAAAAGTAAGATGTTAAAATGGCTGAAAGCGATGCTAATAACAACGGAAGCATGGAAGCAATTGTTAAATCCAAACTAAATACTTCAATGGCAAAAACGATGGCGGCTATTGGGGCTTTAAAAATAGAAGACATAGCACCAGCGGCGGCACAACCAATCAATAAATTCCGAGTGGTTTGATTCATATGAAACATTCTCGAAATGTTAGAACTTATTGCTGCTCCAGTGGCTACCGTCGGCCCCTCCAATCCTACAGAACCACCAAACCCCACCGTAATAGGAGCGGTAAGCAAGGAGCCAAACATTTGGTATTGTTTCATTAGCCCTTTTCGCTTTGAAATAGCAAAAAGGGTAGAAGGAATCCCATGACTTACCTTATTTCTTATAACATATTTTATAATTAGATAAACAATTGTAAAACCCAAAATGGGGAATAAAAAATAAAAAGCATGATGGTAAAACTGAACCAATTTACCCTCCAATAAATGCTGAATAAAGTGCGTTAAATTTTTTAAAACTACTGCGCCAACACCAGAAGTAAAGCCTACCAAAATACTAAGCATATACACAAACTGTCTATGCGAAATATGTTTAGCTCTCCAAATTAATAGTCGTTTTAAAAAGGTTTGTTTTGGCATAAATTAAAACTACTAAAAAATCCTACATAAAGCAGGATTTAATTTTTATGATTTTAAACTAAGTTTTAAGCTCAACTCTTCTAATTGCTTATCATCAATCGGAGCAGGCGCATCAATCATAACGTCACGTCCCGAATTATTTTTTGGGAATGCAATAAAATCTCTTATGGTTTCTTGTCCGCCAAGTATGGCAACCAATCGGTCTAAACCAAAGGCTAGGCCACCATGTGGCGGTGCGCCATATTCGAAGGCATCCATTAAGAAACCAAATTGCGCTTTTGCATCTTCGGGTGAAAATCCTAAATGCTTCAACATGGTAGCTTGTATTTTTTTATCGTGAATTCTAATAGAGCCGCCACCAATTTCGTTGCCGTTTAATACTAAATCGTAGGCATTAGCTTTAACCTCTCCAGGGTTTGTATCTAAAAGTTCCATTTGTCCAGGTTTTGGAGAAGTAAATGGATGGTGCATGGCATGGTAATGCCCAGTATCTTCATCTAATTCTAATAACGGAAAATCGGTAACCCAAAGTGGTGCAAATTCTTTAGGATTTCGTAAACCTAAACGTTCTGCCAATTCCATACGCAAAGCACTTAATTGTGCTCGAACCTTATTTTTGTCTCCAGAAAGAACACAGATTAAATCACCGGCTTTTGCTCCAGTAACATCTGCCCACTTTGCTAAATCATCTTGATCGTAAAATTTATCGACTGAAGATTTATAAGTTCCATCGTCATTGCATCTACAATACACCATGCCTAAAGCACCAATTTGCGGGCGCTTTACCCAATCGGTTAATTTATCGATCTCTTTTCTTGTGTAACTGTTTCCGCCTGGAATAGCAATACCAACAACTAATTCAGCTTGATTAAAAACACCAAAGCCTTTATGTTGGGCAACTTCGTTTAGTTCGCCGAATTCCATGCCAAAACGAATGTCTGGCTTGTCGTTTCCATACTTTTGCATGGCTTCATCATAAGTCATTCTTGGAAACTCACCAACTTCTACACCATTAACTTCTTTTAATAAATGGCGTGTCAACCCTTCAAAAGCATTTAAAATATCTTCCTGCTCTACAAACGCCATTTCGCAATCAATTTGTGTAAATTCTGGTTGTCTGTCAGCTCGTAAATCTTCGTCTCTAAAACATTTTACAATCTGAAAATATTTATCCATGCCACCAACCATAAGCAATTGCTTAAAGGTTTGTGGCGATTGTGGTAAGGCATAAAACTGCCCTTCATTCATTCTACTTGGCACTACAAAATCACGAGCTCCTTCAGGTGTCGATTTTATTAAATATGGTGTTTCAACTTCAATAAAATCTTTAGAAGACAAATAGTTACGAACTTCTTGAGTGACTTTAGCCCTGAATATTAAATTGTTTTTTACAGGATTGCGACGAATATCAAGGTAACGATATTTCATTCGCAACTCTTCACCACCATCAGTGTCATCTTCAATGGTGAAAGGTGGTAATAAGGCTTCGTTTAAAATCGTTAATTCTGAAACCAAAATTTCGATGTCGCCAGTAGCAATATTTGGGTTTTTAGAAGCACGTTCAATAACAGTGCCTTTTACTTGAATCACAAACTCTCTTCCAAGCTCTTTAGCTTGATACATTAATGCATTAGGAGTGCGTTCTTCATCAAATACAAGTTGTGTAATACCATAGCGATCACGTAAATCTATCCAGACAATAAATCCTTTATCACGAGATTTTTGAACCCAACCAGCAAGAGTTACTTCTTTATTGATATGTGAATCTCTTAATTCACCACAAGTATGGCTTCTAAACATAGAATAGAAATATTAAGATGCAAATTTAAGATTTA
>CAXMOQ010000139.1:0-4587 GCA_964195015.1 uncultured Flavobacteriaceae bacterium
ACGGTTCTATTTTTAAATGATAAGTAAGCAAAAAAGAAACGGTTTATATGCGACATCTTAAAACTTAATTGGTATAACAAGGTAAGGAATTAATTTAAGTACATAAAAAAGACCTCACAGGTTTTAAAACCTGTGAGGTCTAACACTAATAAAATAACTTTATTTTTTACAATCCTAAAGCTTTAACACCTTGTTCAAAAACAACATCAACAGGAATGTTAGCCGAACTTAATCGGTTTAAATCTGCTTGCAACTCTGCTGTTACTATCCCTTTTTCAGCAACCAACTGGGCTACACCATCATAATCGCCATTACCTTGAAGTGTCAAAATTAAATTAGATAACTCGGTCATGGCAATTTCCATTTTTTCGAAATTCACTTTGTAGGTACCATCTTCATTTCTACTAAAAGCATCTTTTTCCTTAAAGAAATTAAACCGGATCATATTAGCCTTTCCATGCGCACTTGAGGCTCCAAAACGCACAGATCTAAAAATACCGGCCATAAAAGTGACCATATTATCCTTAATATTATCTGTTAACTCACCTTTATTGGTTAATTGCTGGATCATATATAAACCCAAAATATCAGCCTTACCTTCTTCTAAAGCACTGGAATGTTCTTTTAACGCTGTTCTTACCGTACCTTTCCCGTTTATGGTATTCTTAATTCCTAGACCATGTGCTACTTCATGAAACATTGTGTTTGCAAAAAAGGCATCAAAGGTTATGTGTTGCCTCTGACTTGGGTCTATCAACACTTCGGAAATTGGTAATAAAATTTTATCGAATTTGGCTTTCATTGCATTTTTAAGCTGAAGGCGTCGCGTTCCCTTTTGTAACTGCACTTCTTCGTCATTTGGTAAATTAATAGCGATGGTTTTACTACCAGAATTACAATCGCCCGCATAATACACAACATCGTAAGCGTTTAAATCGCTGTCGGTTCCTGGAGTTTCTTGTTTGTAAGCTTCATCAACTGGTAATCCAACTTGTAGTTCTGGAAGGTAGCTGCTAAAACGTGCCAATCGTTCACTCCATTCATGATCCTTGATAAGTACATAGCCTTCGTGTGCAGCCTTATTACCAAATAATTGATCTTCATACGTTTCAATAGGCCCAATTACAATATCAAGTGTGTTGGTTTTCATGTCCATCCAAGCCAAATCGCTGGGCTGATAATGATCATCCAACACGGCCTGCGCTCTTAATTCCAGATAGGTTTTTAAGCCAACATCATCAGCAAATTTTGAAGCTTCCAATAATAATGCTGAAACCCCTTTAACTTCATTTTCAAATTGTTTGTGATACGGAATTGAATATAGTTTACCATCGGTATCACGACGTACAAAATTGTAAATGCTCGATTTATTTTCGATGTCTGCATTTTCAAATTCTTCTTTGGTCATATCGGTTGGGTAGAAATTGGCTCCTGCTGGTTTTTCACCAACACCTTCAACAAACGGCGCATTACCATCTAATCTATCCCAAGGACCGTAATTAATATTTACAAACGCTTTTGTATCTGCATCGGTAATAGCATGCTGCAGCAAGGTTGTTTTATCGCCATAAGCTTCGTACCAAAATAAAGTATTCATCTTTTCTGCTGCTTGTATTAAAATGGGCAACATCTTACGTTCGTTCTCGGTAAGTTTACTTAAATCGGATGTTAGTTTTACCGGCACATATTTGCTTAAGTTTTTTTGCATTGCGGTTTGATTCTTCTCAACAGATTCATCACTGGATTTTTTTTCTGATGTGTTATTTTCTTTACAGGAAACTAAAAGAATTACTACAAATAAAATTGAAAATACGTTTTTCATGGTCTTTTAAAATTGAATTGATTTGCTTTTAATTAAACGCAAAAGATACTACTAAAAACTCAAAATGTTAATTCAAAGTTAAAACTTTAACAGCCATTAAACCTTTCGCTTTTCCTCAAGTCCTAAACACATATTAACTAAAATAATAAAGATGAAAAAATTAGCACTAATTGCTCTGGCTTTTATTACCATACAAGTTACAGCACAAAGCGAACAAAAAGAATCCCGGAACAGAGAACATGAAAAAGAACGCATGGAAAAATATCAAGATCTAACGCCCGAAGAAGCGGCAACGTTGCGCACAAAGCAAATGACTTTAGATTTTGATCTAACCGATGCACAACAACGTGACATTCAAGAAATAAATCTTGAAAATGCTAAAATGCGTAAGGCTAAAATGGAAGCACGTAAAGCGATGAAGGAAAGTGGCGCTGCCGAAAAACCTTCAAAAGAAGAACAATTACAGAGGAAGAATAAACATCTAGATCATCAAATAGCTACAAAAAGAAAAATGAAAGCGGTATTAAATGCAGAGCAGTATGAAAAATGGAGTGAAAAGATGGAGCAACAACAAAAGAAGTATAAGTCTAAAAAGAAACACTCAAAAAAATATTAAATCGAATGGTGTAATACCATTAGATTAATTTAGTTGGTTGGTTAGTTTAGTTCGAAAAGCATTTCCAATCCCGATAAATATCGGGAGGAGATGCTTTTTTTATAATGTCTTTGCTATTGCATTTACCGCGGTAATAGTCTCATCTAGATCTTGATACGTCAAAGCATCGGTAATAAACCAGGTTTCAAATGCACTGGGCGCAATATAAATACCGTTGTTTAGCATTCCATGAAAGAATGTTTTAAAGGTCTCATTATTGCCTTTAGCCGACGATTCAAAATCGACAACATCGCCTTCAGCAAAGTGAATAGAAATCATCGACCCAATTCTATTAATGGCATGTGTTATATCATTGGCAATTAAAACTTTAGTAAACCCTTGGTGCAAATATTCGGTTTTTTCGGCTAAACGTTGAAACAATTCTGCATCCTTATTAATTTCAGTTAGCATGGCTAATCCGGCTGCCATCGCCAACGGATTCCCACTCAAGGTACCTGCTTGATACACTGGTCCAAGCGGTGCTAAATAATTCATGATGTCGTTACGCGCCGCAAAAGCACCAACGGGCAAACCACCACCTATTACTTTTCCGAAGCAAACAATATCGGCGCTAATATTAAACAGCTCTTGTGCTCCGCCTTTTGCTAATCGAAAACCCGTCATGACTTCATCAAAAATAAGTAGGATCTTGTTTGCATCACACAAAGCTCTTAGGCCTTGTAAAAATCCGTCTTTTGGTGGAATACATCCCATATTCCCAGCCACGGGTTCAATAATAATACAGGCAATTTCAGTTTTATTGGCCGCGATGAGTTGGGCGACATGATCAAGATCGTTGTATCTGGCAAGCAAAGTGTCTTTTGCAGTACCCTCGGTAACGCCTGGACTATTTGGTGTTCCAAATGTCACGGCGCCACTACCAGCCTGAATTAAAAACGAATCGCTATGACCATGATAACAACCGGCAAACTTTATAATTTTATCTTTTCCGGTATAACCTCTTGCCAAACGCACAGCACTCATACAAGCTTCTGTTCCAGAATTCACAAAGCGTATCTTATCTACATTTGGCACCATACTTACTGCCAGTTCTGCAATTTTGGTTTCGATTTCGGTTGGCATTCCAAACGAGGTCCCTTTTTTTGCTTTATCAATCACGGCGTTTACAACAGGTCCATAAGCATGACCTAAAAGCATCGGCCCCCAAGAATTGATGTAGTCGATGAAGCGATTCCCGTCTTCGTCATATAAATAAGCGCCTTTGGCTTCTTTAACAAATATTGGTGTGCCTCCAACGGCTTTAAAAGCGCGAACTGGCGAATTTACACCGCCTGGTATTACTTGTTCTGCTTCGGCAAATAATGCGCTACTGCGTTCGTATCTCATAAGTTTTAGTAGTTTTTCGACCTCGGTTTTATTAGGAGCACTTGACCAATATCTATTGCCGTGCCTTCTAAACCATTCATGTCCTGAAGCTCCTTTACTGTAATATTATGCTTTTTTGAAATGGAATACAAGGTATCTCCATGCATTACAATATATGTTTTCTGTCCCTTTTTATCCCGCTCAACAACGTAATCACTTTTTGCACCATCGTCATATTGATATAATTGATAACGTTCTATTAAGCTTATCAATTTTTGAGGATATTTTTTGTCGGTTGCATAACCTGCGGCACGCAAACCTTTGGCCCAAGCTTTATAATCATCTTTTTTTAGCTGAAATAATTCCGCATAGCGTTTCCGTTGTGTTAGAAATAAGGAATGATCTCGAAACGAATATTTCACATCGTTATATTTTCTAAAGCATTCTTGCGACTTATCATCGTCATGATAAATTTTAGCACCTGTCCAATCATGACATTTTATTCCGAAGTGATTATTGGCCTCTCTTGAAAGCCTGCCTTTACCAGAACCCGATTCCAATATGCCTTGTGCCAATGTGATACTTGCTGGAATATCGTATAGACGCATTTCGTCTTGGGCAATGGTTTTATAAGTATCAATATAGGCTTCGGTAGCATTGGCGTAGGTTTTCGATGGCGTTGTTACAACAACATCTTTAGTTTGATTATCAGTTTCATCTTTGGCTACAACACGTTCCGTTTTTTGTCGTTGTGAGCTTCTTTTTGAAACTGTTTTTCTAGAGC
>CAXMOQ010000140.1:0-4553 GCA_964195015.1 uncultured Flavobacteriaceae bacterium
TATGAATGAATAAAGAATTGGTATGACATAAAGGGTTAAAAGCATTGCCATAAATGTTCCTCCTATTACGGCAATGGCTAAAGGCACGTTAGCCTCCGAACCTGGATTGGTAGCTAATGCTGTTGGCAATAATCCCAAAATGGTTGTTGATGCCGTCATCAGCACAGGTCGGAAACGGTCAGAAGCACCGTTTATAATGCCTTCAATTTTTGATTTTCCTTCTTGCACTAAAACGTTTATGCGGTCAATTAAAATATTTCCATACGAAACCGAAATGCCAACCATCATTATAATTCCCATGATGGATTGAATACTTAAATACGTGCCAGTGATCCACATTAAAAAAGCGACACCAATGATTCCTAACGGAAAAGCCAGAATGATAATCAAAGGTTTTCTAAACGATTTGAATAAAGGTGTGATAATTAGAAAGGCAAGAATAATTGCTAATGCTAAACCTAGACCAAGTCCGCCAAAGGATTTTTTGATAATGGCTACTTCCCCTTGAAAATTCACTTTATAGCCTTTAGGAACATTCATGTTTTCGATGATCCTCTGTATTTCATCTGAAACACGACCAACATCCTTTCCTTCCACATTGGCATAAACATTAAACTCTCGCGTTAAATTGTGGTGATTAATTTCCACTGGGTTGGTACCATCGGTTATTTTAGAAAAGTTTCTAAATGGAATGGTCTTGCTTTGTGTTTTACTGTTTACCCCTACATTCTCTAAAACAAATTGGTTATCGATGTAACTTTCGGGATACGTAACGCCAACATAATAGTGATTTCCATTGCGTTCATCAATCCAAAATGCCTTGTTAAATGTAACCGATGAATTTAAAGCAGATACCATATTTTTAATAGCATCTACGGGTTCTACACCTAATTCGGCAGCTTTAATTCTATCAATATCAATATTTTTTGAAGGTTGATCCAGTCGTTGTAAAACACGAACGTCTCTGGCAGCGGAAATAGTAATAACTGTATCCCTAATTTTTTCAGCAATATCACGCAACACTTTTAAATCATTTCCCTTTACTTGAATATCTATAGGTACTGATTTTCCTTCGTTCAAAGCAGCTGTAATCAATCCGCCAGTATTAAAACTCACTTCTACACCTGGAAATTTTTGATGAAATACTGTCCTCAATCGTGAAGCATACTCAAATGTGCTTGTAGAATGAGTTTCCTTTAACTGAACGCCAATAAATGCATCTTGCGTCCCCGAATTTGGGGTGTATGCAGCAGGCAAATCGTAGAACACACCTATATTACCAATAATTTGTTCTAAATCATTTCCCGTTTCGGTTCTAACTACTTGTTCCATTTCGGCAATAGTGGCATTGGTGTCTTGTAAGGTTGTACCTGATTCCATCCTAACCTGAATCTCCATTTGTCCAACGTCAGATTTAGGAAACAATTCGTAGCCTGTATTTTTTAGAATGAAAAGGGAGATGATAAAAAGTAAAATGGTTACCCCAAGTACAGGCCATCTAAATTTTAGTGCCGTTGTGAGACTTCTTTGATATTTGCTACCTAACCGATCAATGAGCCGTTGAAAAAAGCCCAAGGCATTTTTTTCTGGTTTATTATCAGAATTTAGTAATTTATTTCTAAAGAAATATGCAGCCATTAACGGAATAAGCGTTAAAGCAAATATGTAAGAGCCAACCATTGAGCTTGCCACAGTTATTGCCAATGGCGAGAATAAGAATTTGGTAATTCCTGTTAAAAAGAGAACAGGGAAAAATACAACAATAATTACCAGAGTGGAAGCTAAAACAGGATTTGTGACTTCTAAAGCAGCATCCTTTGCAGCATTGAAAGACGATTTACCCATTCTAAGATGTCTGTCAATATTCTCCAAAACCACAATGGAGTTATCCACCAAAAGACCAAGAACTAACGCCAATCCGCCTAATGTGATACTATTAATAGCTTGTCCTGTTATGCTTAACATAATAAAAGCAAACAATACAGATAATGGTAAACTGATGGCTACTATAAACGCAGACTTAAAGTTTCCCAGGAATAATATAAGTACAATAATCACCAAGATAAGTCCGCCAAATCCTGCATTTCGCAATCCTGAAATGGCGTTCCTCACATAAGAGGATTGGTCGAAGATGACATGTAGTTGTACATCGTCAGGCATTCTTTCTTTCAATCTTGGCAAAGCATTCTTTACGGCTTCTACAGATGCAATGGTATTAGCCCCTGGTCTTTTAAAAATAGGAAGATACACTTGCTCTTTTCCATCTACACGAGCGATATTGGTTTGTATTGCACTGGCATCTTTGGTTTGCCCAACGTCTTTAATATAAATGGGGTTACCGTTTTTATAGGTAATAACAATATCATCAAAGTCTTTCACGTTAATAATCATCCCTTTGGCATCGACACCATAATTGATATTACCAATTTTGGCAACACCTGAAGGAATCATCGTCGTGTTCTTTTTTATGGCATCAGCGACTTGGGTTTGAGATATCCCCAATGCTTCCATTTTAGCAGGATCTACATACACATAAATCATACGCAATGAACCACCATAAGCGGCTGGAGCAACAATTCCGGGAACACCACTCAACATCTGACGAAGATTTAGATAGGCAACATCGTAGAGTTCCTTCCCACTTTTTTCATCACTACTTACCGTGAGTAACATTAACGGTTTGGATGCTGTGGGATCAAATGGTTGAATCATTGGAGGCAAGGTGCCAGGTGGTTGGTAGTACATGTCACTTACCGCATAAGAAGATGTGTTTGCTATCGCTTCTGCAGGGTCGATGTCTTCTCCATAAAAATTGGTAACGATGCTTACACCCATCAGGCTTTTGGAAAGTTGTTTTTCAATTCCAGGAGATTGTCCCGTCCAACGTTCCATTCTGCTTGTAATGTCTTTTTCAACCACTTCGGCAGGCATACCAGGATATAAGGTAATCACTTGCATTGCAGATTTTTTGAATTGCGGAAGGATGTCCACAGGCATCCGTGGGATCAATACTGAAGCCAGTACTACCACAATAATGGCAAATACAAGTACCAAATATGGATTCTTAAAAGATAATTTAATCATGCTTTTTCCTTTAGATTATTTATTGTAATCAATGCTATTAGCCTCGAAGCCCATAATAAATTCATTGGGTTGAAACAGGCATAAACACGAAAGCCCTTTTTCTAGCGAGGAATATTAAATTAATTCCTGCTTAAGAAAAGTTAAACTGTTGGAGGACCCCGAAAAGGACTATCTGTTAATCGTGTAGCCGAACGGCATTTCGGATCAGGAGTTAATAAAAAAGGATGTTTGTTTTTCTCTCGAATTATTGAGTCAAAAAGCACAGTAAAAATTGAAATAGCCTTTATTGCTGGTTTTATTTTTTCAATTTCTGGTTGTTCAAAGACATCCGTCTGTGATAATAAATGATTACACTCCATAGGTGACCAAAAAACAGATTCTTCACCCTTATATTGTCGTCTGATTTCGCATGGGCTTGGTTCATCATGTTTGTGATGCGTATGCCCAAGCGGATGAGCAATACAAACCATTTGCCAGGGGAACAAAGTTATTCCTAAAATAATTAGAAGTACTATGTGTTTGATTTTTTGCATGAACAACTATAAAAATACTAAAATTTTGGCTCTTTCGCTTTTTTTGCACTGGCTTTTATTTGTATCTAATTAAGGTTTCATTCAAATAAAATAAAATCATGTAAATTGGGCTCACAACTAAACCGAATATCATGTTTAAACACTTCATTTTATTTATACTATTAGTTTCATTTTCTATTTTACTTGGGCAATCCCCTACAGGAAAACAATTGTTGGACAATGCCATTGCCTACCATGACCCATATAATAACTGGAATACATTTAAAGGAGCGCTTTTTATTACCATGGAAATTCCTGAAAAACCAAATCGCGATAGTGAGATTGTTATTAATTTACCTAACGAATATTTTTACGTAAAAGCCATTCGTGACACACTTATCACTGAATATATTATAAGCAAAGACGAATGTGATATTAAGCTGAATGGTAAAAGTGATTTATCTGATAAAATTAAAAACACCCATAAATTAAGTTGTGAAAGCGCAAACATGTACAAAAACTACTACACGTATTTGTATGGCTTGCCCATGAAACTGAAAGATCCAGGAACTCATGTTCATGACGAAGTAGTGCATAAAAATTTTCATGGTAAAGATTATTTAGTTTTAAAAGTTACTTACGACGAAGCCGTCGGTGGTGACACTTGGTACTTTTATTTTAACCCTGAAACCTATGCCATGGAAGTGTATCAGTTTTTTAGAAATGAAACTGAAAACGATGGCGAGTATATTTTACTTTCGGGAGACGAAATAATAAACAATATAAAAATGCCTAAAAATCGCGCTTGGTATTATAATAAAAATGATAAGCTTTTAGGAACTGATATTTTGAGAAAGCAATAAATGAAAAGAGGCTGTCTGAAAAGTCATTCTATTTTGATTTGTCAGGTTGAGCTTGTCGAAACCTATATTGATTATCAATACATTAAAAATATTT
>CAXMOQ010000141.1:0-4276 GCA_964195015.1 uncultured Flavobacteriaceae bacterium
TAATGTGGTCTATTATTGGAGGCTTATTAGTATTATTGTTAGCATTTATTTACAAATTTAAAAATAGTAATGCCGTAACGAGCCAAGCCAAAAAAGCATTATCGGAAATTGAAGAAGAATTTGAAGAGCATAGAAAAGTGGCTTTAGAACGTGAGCAAAAGGTGAGACGACAGTTACAAGACGAGATCAACAAACAAAAACCTAATAGTTAAAAAACAACCATATTCCATTAAAAATCTGTAATTTCACTTACAGATTTTTTTTGATATGACCATAGTTAAAGCCCGAACACAACATCATGATATTCTTGTACCATTGTTTAATGCGTATCGCATGTTTTACAGACAAGAATCGGATTTAGAAGGTGCTAAGAAGTTTTTAAAAGCACGGTTGAAAAATAAAGACTCCACCATTTTTATTGCATTTCTTGATCATGTTGCCGTTGGTTTTACCCAACTTTACCCTTTATTTTCATCGGTTTCCATGAAACCCATGTACATACTAAACGATTTATACATAGATTCTAATTATAGAGGCAAAAGCATTGGGACTTCATTAATTAATAAAGCCAAAGCACTTTGTGAAGAAAAGGAATACAAAGGATTGATAATACAAACCGAAACCACAAATGCGGCACAGCACTTATACCAACATTTAGGATTTGTAAAGGATCAAGATCTTATGTTCTTTTGGACTAACAAAAAAAACAATGAATTCTAATGAGAATAGACATCCTTACCGTTTTACCCGAATTACTTAAAAGTCCGTTTGAAGCTTCTATTTTAAAACGCGCTATTGAAGCCAATTTGGTTGAAATACATTTTCATAATTTACGTGATTATACAACCGATAATTATAAATCGGTGGACGATTATCAATTTGGAGGTGGCGCAGGCATGGTGATGATGGTAGAACCTATTGATAAATGCATCTCTAAATTAAATGAGGAACGACATTACGACGACATTATTTATATGACTCCAGATGGTAAAACGCTTAATCAAGGTATTGCCAACCAATTATCTTTAAAAGAAAACATTATAATTCTTTGTGGACATTATAAAGGAGTCGATCAACGTGTACGCGATCATTTTATAACACGCGAAATCTCGATTGGTGATTATGTGTTGTCCGGCGGCGAACTTGGTGCTGCCGTACTTTGTGATGCCGTTATACGGTTAATCCCTGGTGTGTTGGGCAATGAAACTTCTGCTCTAACCGATTCGTTTCAAGATAATTTATTGGCACCGCCAATATACACAAGACCACGAGAATACAAAGGATGGAAAGTTCCAGAGATTTTGTTCAGTGGCAATTTTCCTGAAATTGAAAAATGGCGGGAAGAAGAAGCTTACAAAAGAACTGAAGAAAGAAGACCAGATTTGCTGGATAAATAAATTCGTCAAAAACCCAAATACGATGTCTTCAAGAATTTGTTTTTGGAATTTATTTATTGGATTTTCTTGTTGAATGATTGTGCATTATTAATTATTAATTATCTTTGCAGCCAATTTGGGTTAACCTCTGGCGAGAATCGTGAATGTTGTTTCGAATAAACTATTAAAAAGATTAAAATGGAATCTTTAATAAAATTTGTACAAGACGAATTTGTAACAAAAAAAGAATTTCCAGAGTTCGGAGCTGGAGACACTATTACAGTGTATTACGAAATTAGAGAAGGTGATAAAGTACGTACTCAATTTTTTAGAGGCGTAGTAATTCAAAAAAGAGGAACTGGATCTTCTGAAACATTTACCATCAGAAAAATGTCTGGAACAGTTGGTGTAGAGCGTATCTTCCCAGTAAACATGCCAGCATTACAAAAAGTTGAGATTAATAAAAGAGGAAAAGTACGTCGTGCACGTATCTATTACTTTAGAGGTCTTACTGGTAAAAAAGCTAGAATTAAAGAAAGTAGACGTTAATATAGTATTGTCTTTCCTGCGAAGGCAGGAATCTAAAAGCCTTGATAACTCAAGGCTTTTTTTATTAACAAAAGTTAATAACTACGGTTTATAAACGGTTGATATCTAATCCGTAGAAAAGTTTGCTTTTTTAGATTCTTAATTTATATTAGCAGAAGAATTTAACAACAACGCAAGTTGGTTTTATTTGAAAAAATAGATTTGAGTTAAGTTCTATGTAAAGTAACGTTCTTTATATATAATTGTTTTTTGAGGTTTTGAGGTTCCACGTGTATGCGTGTAAAAACTAAAAGACCATGAAATTATAGGAAGTGCTAGATGCGCAAGTAGAGAGTAACGAATATAGTAGAAAGTTTCTAAAGGCAGAAGAAGCGAAAGTGACTACTGAAAAAGGAGACAATGTTTAGGAGAGTGCCGGACGTGAAAGCGAAAAGCAAGTGATCAAACATCAAGAAAAACAATTAACGAAGCATTTTGGTAACATGTCAATACATTTTGAAAGTTACAACACAAAATGTTTCATTGAAATAACAAAACTTGAATTGAAAGATTTAAGGCGCAAGTTTTAAATTGGTTAGTAGCAATACTAAATAGATCATGTAGCGTTATTTCATAGAAAGCCATATCAGCGTAGTTAGGTCTACAGTGATATGGCTTTTGTCTTTTACACAATCTACCCTTTCTTAATTAGTATTTCTCTAAAATGAGAATTACTATTTTGGATACTTAATAAAAGTTCAGATTATCCTTAATCTATAAGATTTTCTATTAAAATAGACACATTCCTTTTTGTATATTTGCATCTCGAAAAAATAACGGCAAGATCTTACTTTAGAAATTAAACACATGACAAATAGTTCAACAATTATTTACACCAAAACCGACGAAGCGCCTGCTCTAGCGACACACTCATTGTTGCCAATAATACAAACCTTTGTATCGTCTTCAGGAATTAATATTGAAACCAAAGATATTTCTTTAGCAAGTAGAATTTTGGCAAATTTTCCAGAAGTCTTAACCGAAGATCAAAAAGTACCGGATGCGCTGGCCGAATTGGGTGAGCTTGCGAAAAAACCAGAAGCAAACATTATAAAGTTGCCCAATATTAGTGCTTCAATTCCGCAACTAAAAGCGGCTATCGAAGAACTACAATCACTTGGTTATAGTCTACCTGAGTATCCGGACGACCCAAAAAGTGATGCCGAAAAAAACATAAAAACACGTTACGATAAAATTAAGGGAAGTGCTGTTAACCCTGTATTGCGTGAAGGCAATTCAGATAGGCGAGCACCAAAGGCAGTAAAGAATTACGCTAGGAAAAATCCACACACCATGGGAGCGTGGCATACAGATTCTAAATCTCATGTTTCAACAATGTCTGAAGGCGATTTCTTTCATAATGAAAAATCGGTAACACTTAAAAAAGCTACCGTTGTTAACATTCAATTTATTGGAGAAAATAAAAGCGCATTCATCTTAAAAAAGAACATTCCGCTTCTAGAAGGCGAGATTATCGATGCCTCCGTAATGCGTAAAAAGGCGCTTCTTAAATTTTTAGAAGACCAGATTACCGATGCAAAAGCTAAAAACGTGTTGTTTTCATTACACATGAAAGCGACCATGATGAAAGTTTCTGACCCCATAATTTTTGGCCATGCGGTAAAAGTGTTTTTTAAAGATGTTTTTGAAAAGAATCAACCAATATTTGAAACATTAGGTATCGATGCAAATAATGGTTTTGCAAATCTTATAAGTAAAATTCAAGAATTACCAGAAGTAAAGCGCAAAGCCATTGAAGCCGATATTGAAAGAACTTATCAAAATAACCCTGCATTAGCCATGGTAAATTCAGATAAGGGCATTACCAATCTACATGTCCCTAGCGATGTGATTGTAGATGCTTCCATGCCAGCAATGATTCGTACTTCTGGGCAAATGTGGAATACAAAAGGTGAATTACAAGATACCAAAGCTGTAATTCCAGACAGCAGTTACGCTTCTATATATCAAGCTACCATTGATTTTTGTAAAGCACATGGCGCATTTGACCCAATAACTATGGGCACCGTTCCAAATGTTGGACTCATGGCACAAAAAGCTGAAGAATATGGATCTCATGACAAAACATTCGAAATGGTTTCTAACGGAAAAGTTCGTGTTGTTGATATATCTGGAAACACTTTAATTGAACATGACGTGGAAGCTGGAGATATCTGGCGTATGTGTCAGACCAAGGACCTGCCGATTCGTGACTGGGGTCGCTGGGCAGTAAGCCGCGCGCGACAAACAGGCTCTGCCACCATTTTCTGGCTTGACGAAAAACGCGGACACGATCGTAATCTCATCGAACT
>CAXMOQ010000141.1:4286-4546 GCA_964195015.1 uncultured Flavobacteriaceae bacterium
TAGATACTATTTCAGTTACAGGAAACGTATTACGCGATTATCTAACCGATCTCTTCCCTATTCTTGAATTGGGAACTAGCGCTAAAATGTTGTCCATTGTTCCGCTAATGAATGGCGGCGGACTGTTTGAAACAGGTGCTGGTGGATCGGCACCAAAACATGTCCAACAATTTCTGGAAGAAGGTCATTTACGTTGGGATTCTCTAGGAGAATTTTTAGCATTGGGAGTATCTCTGGAACATTTAGGAGAAACCTATAAC
>CAXMOQ010000142.1:0-4471 GCA_964195015.1 uncultured Flavobacteriaceae bacterium
ACGGAGGTGTCGATTTAAGTCCTATTGCCGATTTATTAAAATCGGAAGTTTATAACATTGGAGAATTTTTACACGTACCAGAATCAATATTAAATGCAGCGCCAAGTGATGGATTGTTTGGCGATGCCAGAAGTGATGAAGATCAAATTGGGGCGTCCTATCCAGAACTAGAATGGGCAATGCTAATGGATACTGAGGGAAAAACCAATCAAGATTTTATAGGGCGACAATTACAAGTTTTCGACATCTACAAACGCTTTAACACAGCCAATAAACACAAAATGATTCCTATCCCCATTTGTGAAATTCCAAAATTTTTGAAATAACCATTATTAAAATCTCATTAAAATTCACTATATTTACAAGTGTAGGATAATCAGTATTATGGTATTTAATCGCCTCTTCAACTATAATATATAAACATATACGCTATGATTAAACTGTTGGTGGTTGATCACCATCCCATTATAAGAAAAGGGCTAGAGCTTCTTTTTATCACATCTAGTAATATGCAAGTAGCAGGAAGTGTGGATGATGGCGAAGCTATTTTTGATTTTCTAAATCGAAATCAAGTCGATATTATTTTATGTGAAATTGATCTCCCAAAGCTTAATGGCATCACAGCATTAAGACGTCTAAAAATTGAACACCCAGATGTTAAAGTCATTATGTTTAGTACGCATCCTGAAGAGGTCTATGCTGTTAGTGTTATAAAAGCTGGTGCGGCAGGATATGTTTGTAAAACTGCTAATATTCTTACACTTAAAGAAGCTATAATGAAAGTGGCCGAAGGTGGTATTTATTTAAGCAACGATCTTGCTCAACGTTTAGCTTTTGGCGATAGAATTAATACGACAGGGGCATTTTATAAAAAATTATCGACCAGAGAGGTCGAAGTTCTTAAACTTTTATCCATAGGAAAAAAGAATAAAGAAATCGCCAAGGAACTCGAGATTAATGAAAAAACCGTGAGTACCTACAAAACGCGGCTGATGAAAAAACTGAATGTTTCGAATATCGTCGATTTAATAAACCAGGCAAAACTACTGGAGTTATAATACCCGATTAAGTTTGCGTGATAATAACATCTTTAAATTGGAATAATCTTTTACCTCTTCCAGAATATCTCTGTTTACTTCACTTTTTTTATTTTTAGTCTCTTGTTTGAAATCGGTTACTTTTTGCTCAATTAAAAAACAGCGTAGACTTAATATAGTTTCACTTACTAATTGTGCAATGCTATGCGTTTTCTCTTTAGGGAATATATTCTTACTCTCCCAATTATGTAGATTGTAGCGCTCATCTTCCATTAAAATTGTTGTGATTTCGTTTGCCATATCTGTATCAACAGCATTCACAAAATTTTCTAGTGCGAATTCAGGATTTTGGTTAAGTGTATCTATAATGGTATAATACAAGCTTTTAAATTGCTCATTCGAAAATTCCATCTCATCATCCTGTAAATCCAAATATACTTTTTCAAACACCTTGGCTTGTTGTACAACAGGCTCTAAAACCAACTCATGAGCATCACTTTCCTTTAAAATTAAATCTTCAAAATCTTCCGTTTTGTTGCCATACAACAGTAAAATTTCAATAATCTTGCGCTCCAATTCGTACTGAATATCCACCTTTTTCACAGGTTGCTCATGTTTAATAACCTGAAACGCCTGTTGCTCTTTTTTATATTGCTTATTGGCTTCCTGAAACTCCTTTTTATTTATTTGCGCTAAGGTACTAAACAAGACAGCTTCACTAATATCCATGATTTTAGAACACTCCTGGATGTAGATTTCCTTTTTTATCCTATCTGGAATTTTAGAAATACTATGTATAATATCTCTAATGGTATCGGCTTTTTTTATAGGATCATTTTTAGCGTCTTCAAACAGTAATGACGCCTTAAACTGGATAAAGTCTTTAGAATTTTCTTCAAGATATAAAGACAGTTCTTCGAGGGTGTTTTGTTTGGCAAAACTATCAGGATCTTCCCCTTCGGGAAAGGTACAAACCTTCACGTTCATCCCTTGCTCTAAAATTAGATCGATTCCGCGCAACGATGCGCGTATGCCTGCCTCGTCACCATCAAATAAAACAGTTATGTTTTTTGTGAGCCTATTTATAAGTCGGATTTGATCAGACGTTAAAGCAGTGCCTGAAGATGCCACCACATTTTTAATACCTGTTTGATGAAACTGAATCACATCAGTATAGCCTTCGACCAAATAGCAATTATCCTCCTTTGCGATACTATGTTTCGCATGATAAATACCATACAATACTTTACTCTTATGGTAAAGGTCACTTTCTGGAGAATTTAGGTATTTCGCTGCCTTTTTATCGCTGATTAAAATCCGTCCGCCAAAGCCCAACACGCGTCCACTCATACTTTGAATAGGAAACATGACGCGTCCTTTAAAGCGATCGAAACGTTTCTCATCTTTCACAATGGTCAAGCCCGTTTTTTCTAAAAACTCAAGGTTATAACCTTGTTTTAAAGCTTCATCTGTAAAGGCTTGCCACGCATCTAAAGCATAACCTAAACCAAACGACTTTATAGTATCTTCGGTAAATCCACGTTCTTTAAAATAACTTAATCCAATGGCTTTTCCTTGATCTGTTTTATGTAATATGTTTTGAAAATAGGAGTTGGCATACTCGCTCACTAAATACAAACTTTCACGCGCATCGGCTTCTAGTTTTTGTTCGTTGGATTGTTCGGTTTCTTCAATTTCAATATTGTATTTCTTGGCGAGGTACTTTATAGCTTCGGGATATGTAAAATGTTCATGTTCCATTAAAAAAGCAACGACGGTACCTCCTTTTCCACTGGAAAAATCTTTCCAAATCTGTTTTACTGGCGACACCATAAAACTTGGTGATCGCTCATCGCTAAATGGGCTTAATCCCTTAAAATTACTCCCGGCTTTTTTTAATTGCACAAAATCGCCAATAACCTCCTCTACTCGGGCGGTTTCAAATACTTGGTCTATGGTGGATTTTGATATCAATGCTAAACAATAATGCGATTCCCACGGTTGTGCGAATCACTTTGTAAATGTAATATAAACTTTAGTGTTATAAAAGTTGATATATAAGTAAACCAAAAAAAGCCTGTTTAAAAAGTTTGGTTTTCTGTCTGTTCGAGCGCTGTCGAGAACTTTACACTGCTAATATTCAATAGGTTTCGACTGCGTTCAACCTGACAAAATAAGTTCTTCTCTACTTTTAAGACGTGCGCTTTTAATGCTTGCTTTTCCTAATTAATCCATATCGAATCGCAGACCTAATGATATGTTATTCTGGTCCATAGCTTGATTATTAAAAATTGGTTGAAGATCGTATTTACAATAAACTCCAACATTTCCAAAAGCAATATAGGCACTTAATCCGTATACAAGACTATTTGTGTTGAAATCTTTGATTTTATCTTTTTCATGCTCACCATCTTCCTTATATTTTAATTTTTGTAGTGACGCTATGTTAAAACCGCCATAACCGCCAAGTCCAATTTTAAACTTTTTATAAGTAGAATATCTAAAGTAATTTTCATGCTCAACCTTTTTAGATGGCCCAAATTCAAAATGTATAGGAAAAACAAGATTTGTAGTTCTAAATTTTGACTTGCTTAAATTAAGTGGGAATTCTTCTAAAGTCACCACCTTATCAACTTCATTAAAATACAAGTTGTCTTTAATATCCAATTTATTCCATTGAAATGAGACACCGTATTTTAAGCGCAATGCATTAGAGTTTTTAAACACGCGCGTTTTCCAGGCCCAGCCTAATTCGACAAATCCAGAGCCAGCTAGTTCGTAAGGTGAATCGTTTAATGATTCTCCTTCTATTATAGCATTGTTGAAGCCTATTGCAAAAACTAAATCGCTAGTTGTGCGCCTGTCGTAAATACGCGGTTCTCTTTTCTTTTGCGGGCCAATATATATACTTCCAGTATCATACTCATCGGAATCTTCAGTTTTGCCAATTTCAATTATCAATCCTTCAAGGTTAGCTCCTGTATCATAGTCAACAGTTTTATTACGTTCTAATAAAGCGATGCGATTATCTATAATAGCGATACGGTTCTCGATATTTAATGCTCTCTTTTCGGCAAGGTTTTGTTTTAGCTTTGTAGCTTCTTCCTGCGCAATCTCACCATTATCCAAACGTGTGTTAATAGTTTCGACTTCGGTTTTTAAAAATTCACGCTCTTGTTTTTCTACAAGGTTCTTTTTTTCTTGTAAAGCACTTATTTTACTCTCATTTATCGTGGCTTGTGCATTGATGAGATGCACACTTAAACCTAACACGATTACTGCCAGATACTTGGTAATGGTTTGCATAATTATTCGTTTTTTAATAGATGAAATTATTCGTTACGCTGTACTACCGCTGTTTTAACCGATTTATAACTTGTTTTTAAAGCCTTAAACACCTTATCTCTAAAGGACTGTTCTAAATCTGTTTCAAC
>CAXMOQ010000143.1:0-4364 GCA_964195015.1 uncultured Flavobacteriaceae bacterium
TTACCAAAGAGCAATTTGAAGAATTGCATCAAGAATTCATCAATTTTTTGGCGACACAAGCCGTTACAGTCGACGAATGGTCTAATCTTAAAGTAAACAAGCCAGAATTGGCAGAAACAGAATTAGATATTTTTAGTGATTTAATTTGGGAAGGTGTTTTAAACCAAGCCAAATATTTAGAGCATTTGTCGCCACAACACATGCATCTTTTTAGTTCAAATGATGATAATATGCACGTTATTGCGGTAAAGCTTAAAAACGAGATAGATATCACAACCAAGGAAGGCTTCAATTGGTTGCGTGACAATCTAATGGATGACAATGTTGAGTTTTTACAAGCTAAAAAAGAGTATACAAAAGATAGGGCTTTAGATAAGTTTAAACTCATTCAACAAGGATCGGTAATCACAAAAGGGGAATTGTACAATTTTTTTGATAAACTAATTAATTAATGCCATTTCTATTTTGGAATTACCGTAAAATAAAATGATGATTTTTTTCTTTATATGATTTATAAAAGTCAAGCATAGCCATAGTTACGGTTTACTTTTATAAGGAAGTAGAAAGGAAAAAAGGGCGTTTTATTGCGGTAATTTTAATGTAGAAATGGTATAAGCATAACAAACCAACCAGTCTTGATTCTTGTATCTAACAGCGTAGCGGTCTTGATTCCTTTTAATCACTCATAACGCAAAGCTTCGATCGGATCCAATTTGGAAGCCTTAATAGCTGGAAACAAACCAGAAATTATAGCGACCAAGAAGGTTATTGCAAAAGCACTAAACATTGCTAACCATGGTGTAGTAAAGTTAAAGCCTGCTGCTGCTGATAATGCTAAACCAACCAATATTCCTAAAATAATTCCCAAAATTCCACCCAATTGTCCCACAATAATGGTTTCAATAAAAAACTGGAACGCAATGGTTTTACGTCTTGCTCCCAAAGCTTTGCGTATACCAATTTCGCGCGTACGCTCTGAAACAGAAACCAGCATAATATTCATAAGAGCTATGGAAGACCCAAAAATGGTAATAATGCTAATAATCCAGGCCGCCATATAAAGATATTGCGTAATGGATCCAATTCTATTAATTAAATCGTCACTACCTTCAATAGCAAAATTATTTTCTTCGACAGGACTTAACCTTCTAATATTTCTAAACGTAATAATGGCGTCGTCCTGTGCAGCTTCAAGCAAGTCTTTTTTATCAACCTTAACACTTAATCCATAGTTAATGTTTGGGTTTGTAAATATAGAACGCGCATTTTGAATAGGGATAATAAGGCGTAAGTTTGGATTGTTTCCAAATATGGCGGCTTCAGATTCTAAAGTCCCTACAACTTTAAACTTGACGCCCCTAACGCTAATAGTTTTATTTATAGCATTTAAATCACTAAACAATGCCTTATCCAAGTCACTTCCAATCAGGCAAACATTATTATTATTTTGAATATCAAAGTAATTAAGTTCTCTGCCTTTAAGTAAGCTTAATCCGGAATTTTGTATAAAATACTCATTTACGCCTATAACCGTGATCTCCGGATCTGTTTTTTTGTTTTCATATTTAACTTCGGCAGAACGTGTTCCTGTAAACGATATTGATGTTTTAGTAAATGGGAAATCATATTTTTCTTTAAACGCCTTCACTTCGGTATAACTAATAACGGGATTTATTTTTTGCCGTTCACCACCGCCATGACGTTGTACTCTAAACTTATAACGTTGTATATTAAAGGTGTTCGATCCCATAGAAGAGAAATCGGAGGAAATAGTATTTTCTAAAGCTGAAACCGCGCTTAAAATCCCTACAAGTGCCGTAATACCAATAGCAATAATCAAAACCGTAAGGATAGTACGTAATAGCTGGCTTTTTATAGAATCTACGGCAATTCTAATATTTTCTCGTACAAGTGAAAACATGGATTCGTGTTAATGGGTTCGGAACTTTTTTATAAGACTATTAAAACTGAATAAAGTTACTATAAATTTCAAATAATTAGGATTCCCTGTAAAATTTATAATATTTTTGTGGTAGTAGAATTAACACTAATAGAGATTTCCGCTTTCGCGGAAAAAAAATATGGCTCAAAAACCAAGTATTCCTAAAGGCACAAGAGATTTTAATCCGGAGCAAGTAGCAAAACGAAATTATATTTTTAGTACGATACAGCGTGCATTTGAAACCTTTGGTTTTCAGCCTATTGAAACGCCAAGTTTTGAAAATTCGGATACCTTAATGGGGAAATATGGAGAAGAAGGAGACCGTTTGATTTTTAAGATTTTAAATTCTGGAGATTATTTGAGTAAAGTTACGGATGATTTATATACACTAAAAGATTCAAACAAAACAACCCCAAAAATTTCAGATAAGGCCCTGCGTTACGACCTAACGGTACCTTTTGCACGTTATGTTGTACAACACCAAAACGAGATAGAGTTTCCATTTAAACGTTACCAAATCCAACCCGTTTGGCGTGCAGACAGGCCACAAAAAGGGCGCTTTAGAGAATTTTACCAATGTGACGCCGATGTTGTTGGTTCTAAATCGTTGTGGCAGGAAGTTGAGTTTGTGCAATTGTATGACACCGTATTCACTGCCCTAAAATTAGATGGTGTTAACATAAAAATAAACAACAGAAAGATTTTGTCCGGTATTGCCGAGGTGATTGGTGCTAAAGATAAGCTCATCGATTTTACCGTAGCCCTTGATAAACTTGATAAAATAGGCGAGGAGAAGGTTAAAGAAGAAATGCTTGTTAAAGGGATTTCGCCGTCTGGAATTGAGAAATTACAACCATTGTTTGCGGTTTCAGGTAGCTTTGCAGAACAGATTGATAGTTTGAAAGCTATTCTGTCATCTTCAGCCGAAGGCTTGAAAGGTATTGAAGAATTGGAGTTTATTGATACAGCAATTCAAGAACTTGGGTTGCAATCGGCTACATTAGAACTTGATGTTACGCTTGCAAGAGGTTTAAATTATTATACAGGTGCGATTTTTGAAGTGGCAGCACCAAAAGCCGTTGAAATGGGTTCTATTGGTGGCGGTGGACGCTATGACGATCTCACCGGAATATTTGGTTTAAAAAATGTAAGCGGTGTTGGTATTAGCTTTGGATTAGATCGTATTTATTTAGTTTTAGAAGCCTTAGGATTATTTCCAGAAACTGTAGCTAAAAATATCGATGTGCTTTTTATTAATTTTGGTGAGGTTGAAGCCTTATTTAGTTTAAAAGCTATTAAACAATTAAGGCAACAAAATATTAATGCGGAGCTTTATCCGGATACCGCCAAAATGAAGAAACAGTTGAATCATGCCAACAAACGGTCTATCCCATTTATCGTTTTAATAGGCGATGAGGAAATAAAATCGAATTCCTACACCTTGAAAAACATGATCTCTGGAGAACAGTTTAAAGTTTCTTTAGAGGCATTGATTTCCCATATAAAATAGAAAGCCCCGAACGTTAGTTCGAGACTTTCAAAAGTATAGTCAAAATCATGGTAGATTTGGGGTCTACATTATTGAACTAATACTTTTTTCGTTAATGTTCCTTGCTCTGTTTTTAGTTTTATAATGTACGAGCCTACATTTATATGTTTTGTACTAATCTCTGTAATATTTTTAGTCTTTACTTCATCTAATTTTAATATGGATTGCCCTAGGATATTAAACATTTCAGCAGACTCAACCGTTATTAAATTAGGATTGTTTAAAACAATGCTTTTACGCTCGTTAGAGAAATATACTTGAAGTTCTGTCCCTATTTTAAAATTATCCGTAATCAAGGACGCATTTTTGAAAGTTATTTCAAAGCGGTCTAAATATTCACCAGCGCGTAAATTTATTTCATAATTGCTTTCTTTTAAGTTATGATATATATATAATTCTTTGTCGTGAACGTAAATATCTAAATCTTCAGGTGCATTTTCTAAATTATCAATAGTTATATTATTTAAACCTTCATCTCTAGTTTTAATTCCCAGTGGAATTATAGTCTCACTATTAATTTCATTTGTACTTTGTATGACGTATTTATCGTTGTTAATCATCCAAAAGATATCATCAATTTGAAATTCATAAACTAAAGCGTCATAACCCCAGTCAAAATCTGGAGTCGTATTTGAATCTAATGTTAATAAAAGTTGTCTGTGTATATTGTTTACTGAATTAAAACCAATTCTTATTTTCATTCTGGTATCCGCATTAACTGAACTTTCTTTAGAATTAGTTGAACGTAAAAATTTAGATTCACCTCCATTTTCTTTGATAAAAACGCGTTGCCCATTATTGAATTTAATTGTTGCTCCGGTCTGGGATCTTATAAAGAATGCTTGCCCAACAGGAATATAACGCGTTGGAGAC
>CAXMOQ010000144.1:0-4213 GCA_964195015.1 uncultured Flavobacteriaceae bacterium
GTTACTTGTGTGAAAGTTGATGTAAAGCGAGTAAAGGGTTTCAATTTTTCTCTTTGTAATAATGAAAGTATAGTGTCTTAATTATGTGCCAATAAAAAATCAATAGAAATATCAAAAGTTTTGAGGCTGTTTATAATTTAAACGTAAAAGTGTTCAAGAATTAAATCATAAACCATTAATCAATTCATTAATAGCATCAAATTCTGCTTAGAAATGGTTCTTGGTATGCCCAATAGAATTTATAGTATTGAGCACCCGAAGAAAGATAAAAGGCTGCCTATAGTTCTTTCAAAAGAGAATGTTCGCAAACTCATTGAAAATACAAACAATAAAAAGCATCGTTGGAAACTTTTTAGATGGAAAAAAAGTAGGAAAATGGATTGTAGAACATAATGTTATAACAGAAGTAAGGAGTTTTAAATATGGCCATAATCTTCACACGTATTCAGGGAAATTATAAGTGCTTAAATAAACAAGGGAATACATCCATATAGAAATACTCCCTTGCCAATCAATCAACCAATCATATGTGCGTGCACACTGTTTAGTTAATTTCTAACATCAAAGATACAAATAGTATACTTTTCAAAGAATAATATTAATCCTAGTTTAGAAAGTAAAATATCAGTATTTTTTCAAATTAAATTAGTGGTTAGAATATAGAAGTTAATATCAATGAAATAAAAAAGGAAAAATGAGTTTGATAGAGAGTTTAAAGCAGTTCTTTAAGGCAAAAGCTAACAATGACGAAACAGTTATAGCACCAGAAGGTATCTGCCCAAATTGTTGGGGAAGAGAAGAATGGGAAGGTGATTTTTATAAGCATATAAAAGCTAATAATATAACTCCAGAAACAAATACATATAATAATTTTATAAAAAAAGTTGCATCCAAATTAGATAAAATCACTCTAAAGGAAGACACTTATGAATGTACAAACTGCAACGTAAAATATAAACATAAGCATTAATTTGAATAAGGTATTAAACAGAAGAAGTAGTAACCTTTTTAAAATAAGATTTGATTTATACCTTGTTTCAATATGTGGTTTTAATTTAATTAAAAAGCCATTGGATTTATAGGTGCATATATAATAGGTGTATATACAGCGGCAAATATATCCCTACGTTGGTGGTAATATTAAACCAACATAATCGTTAAAAACAGAAATAGTAACTTTTTAAAAAATGAAAATTATGAAAGCCATTTACTACCTTACATCGACATACCATTTTGCCAATACTCTTGGCGAAATACCCCATTTATATAATTTTCGAATAGCGATCCATTGAAAACGTGTTTTAAAAAATCCAGCTTTAACGTGTCTTCTTGCTGACACAACAATACAAGGATTTTTTATTTTAATAACTTTAAAATGTTTTTTCATTCTTATTGAGAAGTCGTAGTCTTCCATTATTGGGATTTCTCTAAAACACTTGAGAGTATTCATAACACTTTTCTTAACAAAAATCCCATTATCACCATAAAAAAGTCCTTTGTCAGACTGCTCTTTTTTGCTAAAAATTCTAAAATTCATCCATGTTCCCAGGTTCTTTATTTTATCATTGTAGGCGTCAAAAACATTTGCAAATCCACCTCCATCATATCCTTGATCAATTTGTTCTTGAATTGCTGAAAGTGTATTATCTGCAAGTTGCATATCTGCATGAACAAAAAATAAAACATCACCATTTGCAACTTTAGCTGCATCATTCATTTGACAAGCTTTACCTTTTCGGCAATTTACAATTATGATACCTTCTTGTTTGGCTAATGAAACCGTTTTATCAGTACTACTACCATCAGCCAATAAGATTTCAAACGCACTCGAAAATTTCTGTTTTCTTAATGCCGAAATAATAGAATTAATATATTCTTCCTCGTTATATGCGACAATAATGGCTGATATCATTGTGTGTTTTTTAATATTTATTTAGTGCGCATATATCGGCTAAAGGCTTTCTTAACAATTTCGGAATAGGTGGGATATGCAAATATAGTATCTGCCATGTCCTTTGCAGGGATTTTATTTTTAATGACAAGGGTTAGTAATTGTATCCATTCTCCGGCATGAGCGCCAATAGCTTCTGCACCGACAACCTGGTCATCAGAGTTGAAAATAACTTTGATCATTCCACCTGTTTTCCTGTCGGTTAAAAAGCGATCGATATTGGCATCCACTTTAAAAATACTAATATTGTCTTCACTATATTTTTCAATAGCTTCCTTTTCAGTTAAGCCAACATGCCCGATTTCTGGCTCGGTGAAAATTCCCCAGGGTAAAACTGACAGGTCGTTTAATTTCGAATTATTTTCGAGAATATTATCAACACAAATATTTGCTTGATGTGATGCTGTATGTGTAAATTTTAAAGGCGTGGTAACATCGCCACAGGCATAGATATGTGGCGCTGCTGTTTGTAAAAACTCGTTAGTTAGTATTCCACGTTCGGTATAATTGACCCCTGCATTTTCCAGATCCATCCCTTTAGTATTTGGTAAACGTCCGGCTGCGATAAAAAAGTGATCTGCCGAAATTGTTTGTTCTTCATTTTTTTGAGAATAGGCGAGGGTGTTTTTATCGGTAAAACGAATCGGACTAGAGTTTGTGAGCATGTGGACGCCTTCAGATTGAATCTGTTGACATAAGTAGGCCCCAATTTCTTCATCTGTCACTTTTAAAATACGTTCGTTTCTTTCTATAATACTGACGTCACAACCTAGTCTGGCCAGAGCTTGACCAATCTCCACCGAGATTACACCGCCGCCGATGAAGACGATTTTTTCAGGAGCAGTTCGAAGTTCCCAAAAGTTTTCGTTATGTAAGACAGATACGTTTTCAATACCTTCAAGTTCTGGAACTCTGGGAGTAGAACCGGTACAAATAATAAAGGATTCCGACCTTATGGTCTGGTCGCCAACGCTTATGGTATGAGCATCTAGAAATTTGGCCCCGCTATTATCTACGTAAACATCGATACCCATATTCTGGAAGATTTCTGGTGTTTCATGGGCATATATACCTTGTACGATCTCATCAACTTTATCCATGATCTTTCCAAAATTCGGCTTTTCAAGATCTACAGATATCCCTAAAGCATCCATTTTTTTAAGGCCATGATATGCTTTGGCCGCATTAATTAAGGCTTTGCTGGGAACGCATCCATAATGGGTACATTCGCCACCAATTTTGTTTTTTTCTATTAGAGCAGTTCTTAATCCTTTACGATGCGCAGTGGTTGCTGCTACTAATCCTCCCGAACCAGCTCCAATTACAACGATATCATATTCTATCATTTATAATTTTTATATTGGAATAACAAGATACTAAACCCATTTAATAATGATCAATATTTTTGAATTCTTTTTAAAAGCATTTATATCCAACAATATTTTATGGCTTTTCCTCGTAAATAAGGTGTCCTCTTTATAAATCCTTTTGACATGATTTCAAATCCATGCTCCAACTTCCAGCTCCTTTTATTATAATTAACAATGCCATCATAATAACGGCTATTGGCATGTATGGTTCTAGGGGTTGTGAAGGGAACGCATCGAGATTTGTAACCGTTAAATGTACATAAACCGCCACCAACATGACAGGTAAAACAAGTAACGCACTAACTTTTGCGTAATGACCCATTAGCAGGAAAAATCCAAGTAAAACTTCAAAAATGGGTACAAACCAATAATTAAATGTATAAAGAGGAATGTCAGCTTCAATTAATTGAATCGACCAAGCTGCTCCATATTCTGCGATAGTAAGTTTCATCACTCCTGTTATGATAAAAATTATTCCTAGCATTATTCTTATAATGCCTACAAATTTGTTCTGAGTTGTATATCTTATATTTTTCATGACAAAAAATTCATTATCCTTTTATTTCTAATATTCCTGCAATTACTGCGTTTTTTGGAATTCATTGTTTTCATTATTTTAGATTTTAATATTTTGCATTTAGTTTTTTGTTAAAAATGTGTTACGTCGTATAAAATTCCAACGCACTCTTTTGGTTGCATTAGCAATCTCAAATTTTCTATATTAAAATGAGTTTTTATTAAGTGTAATGGATGGTGTCATAATTCTTTGCTTTTATTTTAGCTCACCATCTGGTTTGTGTATGATTTGTTACTTGATAAGGATACTAATTTAGCAAATAAAAACCAGTCAAATGGTTCATTGCTTTGATTAACCACTTGACAAACTCACTTT
>CAXMOQ010000145.1:0-4184 GCA_964195015.1 uncultured Flavobacteriaceae bacterium
AATTTCTACAATTATATATTTCCAATTAACCTTATAAGTAGATTTAAAAAAGCGCATTATAATAAATATTCAGTGGTTAGTAAATATACAAACAGATATTTAAACAAAGCATAGCATTAGGATTGTTTATTTCTAAGATCACTATCTACCATTCCATCAATTAAACGTATAATACGATGTGCACGTTTGGCGATATCTTCTTCATGTGTTACCATAATGACTGTATTTCCTGCCTTGTGAATATGATCTCTAGCGAGGTTTTTGAGTCTAAATTTCCCGTAGGCTCATCGGCAAGAATAATGGAAGGCTTATTAATCAAGGCACGTCCAATGGCTACCCGTTGGCGTTGGCCTCCCGATAGCTGGCTGGGTTTATGATCCATGCGATCCGATAATCCAACGTTTGTAAGCACTTCTTCTGCGCGTTTTATACGATTACTTTTAGAGATTCCAGCATAGACCATTGGTAAGGCAACATTTTCTAGAGCTGTTGTGCGCGGTAACAAATTAAATACTTGAAATACAAATCCGATTTCGGTATTGCGAATATCGGCCAATTCGTCGTCAGTCATTTCACTTACGTCTTTACCATTTAGAATATATGAACCCGCGGTTGCTGTGTCTAAACACCCTAAAATATTCATTAAGGTAGACTTTCCTGAACCCGATGGTCCCATAATGGCCACATACTCGCCACGTTTTATATCTAAATCTATGCCTTTTAAAACGTGAACGGTTTCTTGGCCTAATTTAAAGTCACGAATAATGTTTCTAATTTTTATGACGTCGCTCATAAGTCGTTTTCAATTTTTAGATGTTGTAAAAGTATGATGTTTTATGATTATTGGTATGACGTTGTTTGCTTTAAGTTGTTACACTCTAATCGTAAAATGTTCTTTAACCTGTTCTTTTCTAAAAAAAACAAAACCCCAATAAAAAGTATCTATAACCACCGTGACTTTTGGATGTTGTTTTATAATTTCCCAGGCTTCAGTCATCTCTTTTGACCAATAAATATCATCAAATATAAAGATGGATTCGTTATGTGCTGTTTCTAAAAGTGTTTCAAAATAATGTAATGTGGCGCCCTTTTGATGATTGCCATCGAAGAAGATGAGGTCGTAGGAGTTATTGTTTAAGGTATTAATTGCCTCACTAAAATTTTCATTTACAAGGTCTATGTTTTTTAAATTGAGTTGTCTGAATTGGTTCTTTGAAAATTCTGAAATATTTGGGCAACCTTCAAGGGTTGTGATTTTTGCATTTGGATTTCCTAAATGCATGGCTTGTGTAGCGATGCCAAGTGATGTTCCCAATTCTAAAATATTATTAAACTGAAAATAGTGTGTTAAACGATATAATAATTTAGATCTTTTAAGAGTCGTTCCAGAATGTTTCGCCATGTGCGCTATTCTTCGTGTTGAACGCTTTGTTATTCGTGAGCCTGAACCTAAATCGGTTATATTAATTGTGTTTTTGTTTTTTAGCAGATTATTTTTGTAGGCGATGAGTTTTGAGTAGTCCTTGTATTTAGTTTTATTATAAAAGCATTTTGTAACTAAATCAAATACGAAAGGAGAGTGCACGGCATGTTGGTTTGTCGATTTTATTAAGAACTTTAAGTATGCTAAAAAGGAATACCACATTTAACCCTCCAATTTTGTTGTTAACTCAAACCAGCGTTCTTCTTTTGTTTCAATGACACTATTGATTTTTTGGAGTTGATGTGACCATTCATTCAGTTGATCTTGTGATACATCGGGATTGTTAAATTTAGTTTCTAAATGTACCTTGTCAAACTCAAGTGTTTTGAGTTTGCTTTCGATGTTCTTCAGTTCTTTCTGTTCGTTATAGGACAATTTGTTGTTGTCGTCTTTTTTCCATTGCTTTTTGTCTGATTTATCTTCTGATGCATTTGATTCCACGGGTTGACTGTCTTCATAGGCTCTGAAGTCGGTATAATTTCCGGGAAAGTCTTCAATAATGCCATCGCCCCGAAAAATGAACAAATGATCTACAATTTTATCCATAAAGTAGCGGTCATGTGATACTACAAGCAAGCAGCCCGGAAAATCGAGTAAGAAATTTTCCAGCACATTAAGGGTGACAATATCCAGATCGTTTGTAGGCTCATCCAGAATTAAGAAGTTCGGGTTTTGAATAAGAACAGTGCATAAATATAAACGTTTGCGTTCGCCACCACTTAACTTTTCGACAAAATCATATTGCTTTTTTCGGTCGAATAAAAAGCGTTCCAGTAATTGTTGTGCACTTATTTGTCGTCCTTTTTTTAAAGGAATATAATCACCGAATTCTCGAACCACATCAATGACTTTCTGATCTGGTTTTGCCGTAATACCATCTTGCGTATAATAGCCAAACTTGATGGTGTCACCAAGAATAACTTTACCGGAATCTGGCAATACGGATTGCGTTAGAATGTTTAGGAATGTGGATTTACCAGTACCGTTTTTTCCAATAATGCCAATGCGGTCTCCTTTTTTAAAAACATATTCGAATTGGTTTAAAAGAACCTTATCTTGATAGGACTTACTTATTTTATGAAGCTCGATAATTTTACTGCCCAAGCGTTCCATATTAATTTCTAGCTGTATTTCATGATCATTTCTACGTTGATGTGCCCGTGCTTTGATGTCGTGGAAATCATCGATTCTTGATTTGGATTTTGTGGTACGCGCTTTGGGTTGGCGTCGCATCCAATTCAATTCTTTTTTAAAGAGCTGCTTTGCTTTTCCGGTTTCTACAGTTTCCTGGGTTATCCTAGCTTCCTTATTTTCAAGATAATAGGAGTAATTCCCCTTGTAATTATATATTTTGCCATTGTCTAACTCGACAATCTCATTACAAACCCGTTCTAAAAAATAGCGATCGTGGGTCACCATAAAAAGGGTGATATTTTCTTTTGCAAAGAAATTTTCTAGCCATTCGATCATCTCCAAGTCTAAATGGTTGGTAGGTTCATCAAGAATGAGCAGGTCTGGTTTGTTGATTAGTGCATTGGCTAGTGCCAGGCGTTTTTTTTGCCCACCAGAGAGTGCGCTTATTTTTTGCTTGAGGTCATCCAATTTTAGTTTGGATAATATTTGTTTGTATTGTGTCTCGAAATCCCAGGCATTATGCGCCTCCATACCTTCGAAAGCTTTTTGGTAAGCTTCAGTGTCTTCAGGGTTTAAAAGGGCATTTTCATATTCTCTTATGACTTCTAAAACTATATTATCTGTGCTAAAAATAGTTTCTTCAATGGTTAAGGTTTCCAGAAATTGAGGGTCTTGAGATAACACCGAAATTGTAATTCCTTTTCTGTAGATGACTTGCCCATTATCAGGCTCATCTTTATTTGTTAGAATATTTAGAATGGTGGTTTTTCCAGTTCCGTTTTTAGCCACAAAGGCGATTTTTTGGTCTTTATGGATGCTAAAGGAGATGTCTTGGAATAGGGTTAGCTCTCCATAAGACTTCGATATGTTCTCAACGGTTAGGTAGTTCAAGGCGATTTTTTTTGCAAAGAACTTATAAGTTATCAAAATCAGTATATAAGTTTTGATATTCCTATTGAAAAGTTATATTTGTATGTAAACTATGCGCCTCAATATGAAGAGATTTTTCTTTATTACTTTTATAATTTCATGTGTGTTAATAAGCTCTTGTGTGCCTTATAAGGACACGATTTATTTGCAGAATAAAGAGACTGCTTTAGATTCTACCCAAGTTATTGTTGAAAAGCAAAAGCCTTATAGGGTGCAAATCAATGATATTTTAAATATCCGTGTTAAGTCTTTGGATCAAGACAATATTCAAATATTTAATCCTACTGGTGAGTCAGTTTTAAATGCCTCAAGTGAAGAACGCGCCTATTTTGATGGGTTTACTGTGGATTTACATGGCGAGATTCGTGTTCCAATTCTAGGCAAAATTAATGTTTTGGGCTATACCACTGAGGAGATTGAAAAATTATTAGAAACCAAATTGCTAGAAGAGCAGTTTAAAGAAACAGCTAATATATTTGTAACCGTAAAATTAACCGGATTACGGTATACCACGAATGGTGAGATTGGAGGTTCTGGAACACATACCTTGTACCAAGAGCGAGTCAACATATTTCAAGCCATAGGTAATGCGGGAGAGATTCCAGACACGGGAGATAAAAAGGATGTGCTCATTATA
>CAXMOQ010000146.1:0-4132 GCA_964195015.1 uncultured Flavobacteriaceae bacterium
ATTTGTTTTGTTGTATCATCTGATTTAAAAGGATTAAAAATTTGTTAATTTTATCAAGATGGACGTCTTGTATTTAATATAATATGTATTTTCAGCCTTCAATTAAAATCATCAAAAAATGCGATCACATTTTACTTTACTCATCTTATTATTATTCTCTGTTGCCACATATGCTCAAAACGGTAATCCAGAAGATTATTTAAGTGCCGAATTCCATAAAGATAGAAGGGAAGCACTCCAACAAAATATGCCGGCTAACAGTGTGGCTGTATTTTTCGCAAACCCGGTGCGTAATAGAGCGAATGATGTAGAATATATCTACCATCAAGACCCGAATTTTTATTATTTAACGGGTTATAAGGAACCACATGCTGTATTGGTTATTTTCTCTGAAAACCAAACTAAAGACGATGGTACATCATTTAATGAACTTTTGTATGTTCAAGAGAAGGATCCACGGGCCGAAATGTGGAATGGCTATCGTTTAGGGACTGAAGGCGCTCATGAACAATTAGGTTTTGAAACTGTTTTTAATGGCAAGGAGTTTATGAATTCGGGAATTGATTATTCAAAGTTCAATAAATTGATGATCAATAATTTCACAAACGACGTTAGAGATTCTAAAAATGATGAAGCAGACTTATACAGTTTAATAGCTGCGTTTAAAAAACAAGCTAATTATGACGAAACTTTGATTAGCAATCCCGTTAAAGATCGGATTTACGAACTTATAAAAACGACCGACATCGAGAATAGTGCCAATGTTGCACAAACCATTGGACGCACGTTAGAATATTATCCTGAATTAAAAGAAGACGAACTCATTAATAAATATGCTAATGCAACTGACAGTAATATGCGTGTTGAGTTAAGACAACAGGCTATCACCATTGCTCAAGAAAATGAAGCAAAAAGTAATATTGATACCAGTTCACTTTCGACACTTATGGGTGGTTTACGCCAAATAAAAACTGAAGAAGAAATGGTGTTGTTAACCAAAGCTGTTCGCATTTCTGCCATGGGACAACGCGAGATTATGAAAGCAATGCATCCAGGCATGTCGGAAACCGAAATACAAGGTATTCATGAATTCGTTTATAAAAAATACGGCAGCGAGTATGAAGGGTATCCATCCATTGTTGGTGCTGGAAATAACGGATGCGTTTTGCATTATATTGAAAATACCAAGATGAAAGTGGAAAACGATTTGGTACTCATGGATCTCGGTGCCGAATATCATGGTTATACAGCTGATGTTACCAGAACCATTCCGGCCAATGGAAAATTTAATCCCGAACAAAAACTGATTTACGATCTGGTTTATGAGGCTCAAAATGCTGGCATCGAAGCTTCGGTTATCGGCAATAATTTTAATGCGCCTGATGCTGCTTCCCGTAACGTGATTAATGAAGGTCTAGTGAAACTTGGCATTGTGGAAACTGAAGATGACGCTAGGCAATATTTCCCTCACGGAACGTCACATTATTTAGGCTTGGATGTGCACGATGCCGGATTATATGGAGCTTTTGAAGCAGCCATGGTCATTACTGTGGAACCAGGAATTTATATTCCAGATGGAAGCCCTTGTGATAAGAAGTGGTGGGGCATCGCCGTGCGTATTGAAGACGATATTTTAATAACCGAAAATGGTCCAATAAACTTATCTGGAGAAGCTCCAAGAAAATCTGATGAAATTGAAGAGCTTATGACAGTGTCTAGTGCGCTAGATAATTTTACTTTACCAACTTTGGATTAGTTTTAATCCGCTCTGCAAGGTTTCTTTTTAATAATACAAACTGTGAAAAAACTAATTCTATCTTTATGCTTACTCTTCTTTATAGCGACGTCTTTTAGTCAAAAAAAGTACACTATTGTTGTGCCTAAAGATTATAATAAAGAACTAACATATCCTTTGTTTATAGTTTTTCATGGCGGTAATGGGAATATGAAGGATATGATGTCATGGTGGAAAAGTGAGCGACTTTCAAGTGAATTTGTTGTCGCTTACATGGAAGCTTCAACCTTGGATAATACACCGAACCGATGGGGTTGGCGTGATTTGCAAAAAGAACGTAAAAATATTAAGCAATATTATACCGAAATTAAAGAATACTACGGCATTCAAGAAGACCAAGTGTATGTTGGTGGTTTTTCGCTAGGCGCTAAAATGAGTATTGATTTAGCTTTGAATCAGGCTATCCCAGTGCACGGTTTAATTTCCTTAAATCACGGAGGCGGAACAACAAAGTTTTTCAATGACGACAATGTGAAAGCTGCTAAAGAGAACGGCGTAAGAGCAGTTTTAATTTCAGGAGAAAAAGATTATCGATATCAAAAAGAAACTGACAAAATAAAGGCATTGTTCAATGCGCACCATTTTCAATATAAATTTATTGAGAACATTGGTGTTGGGCATCGCACTCCTGATAATTTTAGTGTGCAATTGGATGAGTATCTCGATTTTATTGTGAACTAGTTGGAATAAATTTATAGTAAAATTTAAAAGAATTCTTTAGGTTTTAGGCTAAAATATGCCACTGGTAAGTACGGCTCACATGAAAATATACCAACAGTTCGATATAGTAATTTATCTTATGACCTAATCTGAAACCACAAATGTTTTTAGCATATTTTTACTTAATGCATTTGGGACTTCTGATATCAATGCATAATTCCCGGATTCAAGTTTTGCTGTAAAATAGCCTGTATTTCCTTCAGGCATATCATTAACGCCGCCTAAAAAAGTAATTCCCATGGGTGCGGGTTCAATTAATCCTTTTGGATCAGCCCAATTCATCCAATGCTCTAAATCTTTAAGACTGGCATTTTCACCTAGTTTGACAAGATTAATATCATGACCGACAAAATTTTCATGAACAATTTGATCTTTGTAGTGCACTGAAAATATGTGTTTCCCAGAAGATATAGTATCATTGAGAACAATACCTTCTGTACTTGAAATATCAATCTGGATATCAGCTCTTAATTCGGTATTACCCGAATCAATGTCCGACACGATAAGTTCCGTTGTCATTCCCATCGCACTATGAAATACCCCGTTGCTCATTTTTACGTAGCATTCTATTATATAATAACCTGGATTTAAATTAATCATTGTTTCTCCAATTTGATTGGGAGAAATTAAGCCAGAACCACCTAAAAATTTAACCTCACTAAACCATTCAGGAAGTTTTCCAAATTCGGCAAAACCTTCCTCGGCCTTACCTTCATTAATGAGCTTCATACCACTATCAAAATAGGGTATCACATAGGTTTTAACATCCTCCAACATTTTCCCTTCGGGATATTTTTCTACAAGAAAGAAATGTGTTTGGGGAGAAAGATTTTTATAGCGAAAAGTATTCCATCCGGATGAAATGGTATCTGGCATTTGGAAATCCATATTTTCTGTAATGATTTCGACAACATTTTCCTTTTCGATTTCAACCTGATCACTATGCAGTTGTTTTTTATCAGATTTACAAGATTGTAAGCCTATTGAAGCAAATGAAATGATTAATACTAATGGGATTGGGTAAAATCCTTTAAAAAAATTTTTAAATTTTTTCATAATTTAGAATGATTGGTTAGTCTTTAGTATCGCTAATGTAAAATATATTTCGTTTTAATCCTGAAATAAATTCAGTACAAGTAAACTATATTAATCGATAGGTCAAGTTAACGTTTTTAAACTAAAAAGTCAAACGTTGAAAAAACATTATGAATTTAACAAATAGGTTTTCAAATCGGCATAAGTGCTAATTTCAATGGCTTTTTTTTCTCTATCCATCACGGCTTCTATTTGTGGCGGCAAGGGTTGCTTTTCTTTGATAACGTCTTCAACCACATCTAAAAACTTGGTTGGATGTGCTGTTTCTAAAAAGACGCAGTGTACTTCGGGATGCTCTTTTAAATAGGCTTTAGCACCGAGATAACCAACAGCCCCATGAGGATCGGCAACATAACCATAATCATCGCAAATTTCCTTCATAGCGTCTTTGGTAGCTTCGTCCGTAAAACTATAGGACGACAGATTATGTTCTAAATCTTCAAAATTGTTTTTATAGATTTCCTGAATGCGGATAAAATTACTCGGGTCACCAACATCCATGGCATTGGAAATAGTTTGTAC
>CAXMOQ010000147.1:0-4078 GCA_964195015.1 uncultured Flavobacteriaceae bacterium
CACAAAATTTATTTCCTCTGGAGATATAAAAATTAAAGACCTCATGCCTGAAGACAAATACTTTGAGCTCAAAAAAATAATGACTACTACAAAGTTTGAAGGCTTGACTGAACTTAAAAATAAGATAGATGATAAGTTTACCTATAGTGAATTACGTATGGTAGCTAAAGATATTGAGTAAGGAAAATAAAAACCCTCCTTCAATGCCGGAACTTTATCGGGAGAAACAGGGTTATGTGCATTAGATTAATAGCATAACAAAGGGCGTTTTTTTGTTACCATTGTTAAATAACAGTTATGATAAGGTTAAAAAATCTTTGTTCTAAATTAACTGTATTTCACTTTCCGTAAAACACGAATAGCTTCTTTATATAAGGTATATATTTCTTCACTATATGCTTTTAAATAGGGCTTTGCTTCATTTAGTTTATCGATAGCGTCATGAAACAAATTGAGGTAACAGATAAGATAGGTAACAGGAAGATTTTTTAAGTCTTGTTCGTCATTTTTATTAAGAGCGATTCCTTTTTTCAGTTTTTCTAAAAGCGTATTATTCGCATTAAAAATATGATGCAGCACTTTTTTATCATATTGGGGAGGCTCAAATAAAAGCGTCGTTTCAATGTTATAGCTTGCATTATCCTCAAACTTAATATTAGTTTCTTCTAACTGATAATATTGATTTGAATTTTGAAAACCTAAATTCACATATTCAATAATTTTAAAGGAGTCGTCATTATATGAAATAGAGACCTCATCCAAGGTGGAAAAAAATAGTCTCACCTGCTCGTTTATAAGTTCAATATCAACCCTTGAAAAGAAGGTTTCATGTTTTACTTCTTTTTTCTGTCCTGCCCAACACATAACGAAATACTCTTTAAATACTTTGTACTGTGGATGGTAATCTTTCCGCTTATTTAAAAAGTCAAAGACACCGTCAAGCGTGTATTGAATATTATTTTGTGCATGATTTTCTATGGCCGCAACAATTTCCGAATTGACATCTTTTATTTCAATATCAAAAACTTTTGGCATACTCATGCTACCGTCTCTAAAAAACACATGACCACCATAATATTTCCAGATATTTTTGCGAAGCGACGTGATTTTATCGATAGCTCTTATGGTAACTAAACCTACAACTTTATCGTCTGGTAAATGTGGAAAAGGGATATTTTCATACTGTACAATGGGAGGATTGGTTAAATAGGCATTGATAAGGTTTTGTATTTTACTATCATCAAAAAAATCGACACCATCAATCTTATTATCCTCGTCTTCGACACCAATAACGATGTACGAATTGTTTTTTGGGTTACTATTAGAAAGTGCACAAATATGCTTTAAAAATTTTGCCTTTCCTTCTTTTTGGCTAATATCAATCTTTCGCTTTTTATCATAAAAGCTGTTCTCATCGTTATGAGCCAAAAGGTTTTTTATTAAAAGGCGTTTGTTAATCATATTCATTTTCCCCGAAACCAGCCTGTCGGCAGACAGGAGTGGAATTGGTATATTTATATTTTATGTCACTGCTTATTGCAACTGAATACTGCCAACTAAATTAAGGCACATTATGCCCTTGGCTCGCAACAAGTAATAAAAACCAATCTTCAAGTTCTAAATTAATCGTTGTTGCTTTTACGGCGTTTGCAATTCTAGTTTTATTAGTTGTTCCTATCACAGGATGAATTTTAGAAGGATGTTTTAAAACCCACGCTAAAAGGAGTTGGTCTTCAGTTACGTCATATTTATCTTTTAGTTCTCTTAACTGTTTATGTATTCCTTTAGTTTGTTCATTGTCTTCTTTAAATACACAACCTAAAGGCGACCAGGCCATAGGCGTTATATCTTTAATCATCATTTGGTCTAAAGAGCCATTGTGCATGGCGGTATGCGAAGTCAGAGAAAATTCAATTTGATTAACTGAAATTTCAACATTTTGTGAAATTAAATCAACTTGTGACGATGTGAAATTAGATACTCCAAACTGTTTAATTTTTCCTTGACCTCGAAGTTTACTAATAGCTTCAGAAATTTCATAAGGATGCATTAAAGGACTTGGCCTATGTAATAGAAACAAATCTAAATAATCTGTTTTTAAGTGCTTAAGGGATGTTTCGGCACACCCAACAATGTAATCCTTATTGTAGTTGTAATGCCCAACTTTATTATTTCGATTTCCAGAAAGATGTTGAATTCCGCACTTGGATATGAGTTGAATATCTTCTCGCTTGACACCACTTTCAGCAAGAGCATGACCAAAATCAGCCTCTGTAGAATACCCACCGTAAATATCGGCATGATCAAAAGTTGTAATGTCATTTTTTAAGCAATGCTCGATGAAGTGTGCCATTTCTCTGGTGTCGAGCTGTTTACCCCAACGTCCCCAAGTCATTGTTCCTGCTATGATTTTTGAATATTTTAAGGACATATTTGCAGTTTGTATATGTTTTTTTGCAATTCACATATAAAAATACTTAAAACTCATTGAATATCGTATCATTGTTTTTGTAATAATTAAAACCCCTTTGATTATGAACAAGTTAAGTCTATATAAATTTGTGTTAATGCTCATTTTTGGAGTATTTTTAACAAATTGTAGTACTGAAAACGCAGGACAAGATTTTGATATAGAAAGAGCCAGTATATCTGTAAGGTTTATGGACACTCCAGGCGGTCATGAAAAAGTCTTTATTGAAGTATTAGATGTGCAACTTTTAGTAATAGACGATAAAATTATTCCTAATTGTTGGTTAAGTTTAAACGCAATAGATGCGGGAAGTAATAATTTACTAGATTTAACAGGAGACGTTGAGACGTTACTTGTTGATAATTTAAAAATTCCTACTGGAACAATTTATGAAATTAGGCTTGTTCTTGGTGAAAATAACTCTTTACTTACTAACGGCGAGACAATTTCATTAGCGATGCCTAGTATTTATCAAGAAGGATTAGTTATTAGAGATGTGAATTTTTTGGAAGCAAATGTCGATTATGAGCTTGTTTTAGAATTTGATGTCGATCAATCTATTTTAAGAACAAATACACCTAATTATATTATCTTAAAGCCTGTGATTCGAAGTAAACTAGAAGCTCTAAGGGAAAGCATTTAAGGAAAAATTTCGTTATAAAAAATCAAGTTTCGGTTGGATACATTTTAGAAATAAGAATTATTGAATTATAATAATATATAGTCTTTTTTCGAGTTAACTGCGTATATAAAACTATAAATCAAAAACTATAGTATTCTATGAAAGCTTTTAAAAACTTCAAATTAATCCTTTTATTACCTCTCTCAATATTATTTTTCAACTGCAACAACGATTCTAACTCATCTTCACAATCTAATCTGGATACCATGTCGACCATTTCGATAAGGCTTACCGATATGCCAGGCGATTTTGATCATGTTTATATTGACGTTGTAGATATCATGATTAAATATAATGATGATAGTGATGGTGATGACGGATGGCAAAGCATAGATCCAATTAATACAGGTGTGTACGATTTGCTAGAACTTACAGGAGGAATTAATGTGCTATTAGTTGATGGTTACGAAATGCCACCAGGCACTTTAAATCAAATCCGTTTAATATTAGGCGATGATAACACTGTAGTTATTGATGATGAAACATTTCCTTTAAGAACACCTAGTGCGCAACAATCAGGATTAAAACTTAAAGTGAATCATGAATTAGAAGCAGGATTTACCTACAATTTCTTATTAGATTTTGATGTAGATAGATCAATTGTTATTGCAGGAAATTCTGGTAACATTAACCTTAAACCCGTTATAAGAGTTACTACCGATGTGACTTCGGGTAAAATTCAAGGCGCTGTAAATCCTTTCGATTTTCAAGTTATGGCTTCTGTCTTGGTTGATGGCGAACCAATTTCAGCTTATGTTGATGAAAGCGGAATTTTCGTACTTAATGGCGTTCCAGCTGGAACTTATGACGTTCTTATCTCTCCAGATCCAGCGTCGGACTACGCCGAAGCGGTAGTTGAAGGTGTAGTCGTTGTAAATGGAGAAGTCACGGACATAGGAACAGTTGAGTTGGAATTACTTCCTGGT
>CAXMOQ010000148.1:0-4011 GCA_964195015.1 uncultured Flavobacteriaceae bacterium
GAGCTTCCTTTTTTATGATAAAATGTAATATCTTAATCTAAATAATAAATATAGCCAAAATTAAGCCAGACCAACCAATCGTTAAATTTATTGTAACTTAATTTATGGTCAAAGCCGTCTATCCAATCACTAAAATAAAGCTGCCATCTTAAATCCAGCATCAAATCGGAAAGCACTCCAAGTTTATACCGTACACCAATACTTGTTACCAAAGACCAATCACTGCCACCATCTACATCTATTGGGTATACTTCGTCAGGAAAGTTATCATACCAATAGGAATAGATATTATCCCCGTTAAAAACATCACCATCGCCATAATCTGTACTCGCTTGAGGAGAAAAAGAGGTATAGTGAACACCTAAACTTATAAAAGGTGCGAATCGGTAAGCAAACCCTTGAAAGGATCGAATACTTTTTGGGAAGTACTCCAGTTGAGTTCCAATATCAAAATTTTCGGCAACGCCATGATGCGCTCTAAGCTTGTCTGCATTTATACTAGTCCTATCAGGAGTTACCCATTTTCCATGATGATCAAGAACGGTATAATTCCAAGATATTTCGTTTCTTAATTTAAAATGGTCATTAAAATAAGTATCTGTAGAATAACAATTACAGTCGGCACGATAGGCAAAATTTATATAATGAATGATCCCAATACCAATTCCAGAATTCCCCAAATTTGTAGGCTCACTAAAACGATGTCCAAAATCAGATCTAAATTCTACCGGACCAGCGATAACACCAATTTCATGAGAAAATCCCAATTGTGAAAAAGCACTTTGCATAGTCACAATCAAACATAAAGCAAACGCTAAGTGTTTCAAGTTAAGCATAATAAGGTGTTATTTTTTGAGGCATTAACATTAACAAATATATAAAAACTCAATTAACATACAAACAATTATAGATTAACAGGAAATACATCATATTATCCTAAAAACAAATAATTATGAATTTGCAAAAAAAACAAGGGATTTTTTAAAGATAACGTATATTTGTGCTTTAAAATTTTAGATTAAACAATAGGGATATAATTTTTTATAAATGACAATAAATGAAAAGTACAATTGATGCATTTTTAGATCTTGTAAAAGAAAGAAATGGTAACGAACCAGAATTTTTACAAGCCGTAGAGGAAGTAGCTGAAACAGTAATTCCTTACATTGTCCAAAACGACATTTATCATGGCAAAAACATTTTATTAAGAATGGTAGAGCCAGAACGCGCCATAACGTTTAGAGTTTGCTGGGTAGATGATAGTGGGGAAATTCAAGTTAACAGAGGGTATAGAATTCAAATGAATTCTGCCATTGGGCCTTACAAAGGTGGACTACGTTTTCATCCAACGGTTAACATGAGTATTTTAAAATTTTTAGCTTTCGAGCAAGTATTTAAAAACTCATTAACCACTTTGCCAATGGGTGGCGGAAAAGGTGGAAGTGATTTTGATCCAAAAGGAAAAAGCGATAATGAAATTATGCGTTTTTGTCATTCATTCATGAGTGAATTGTTTAGACATATTGGACCAAATAGCGATGTGCCTGCTGGAGATATTGGTGTTGGTGGTAGAGAAATAGGATTCTTATTCGGAATGTATAAAAAACTACGTAATGAATTTACAGGTGTTTTAACAGGAAAAGGAAAAAGTTGGGGAGGATCTTTAATTAGGCCAGAAGCTACAGGTTATGGGGCAGTTTATTTTGCCCAAAGCATGTTAGAGACTAAAGGAGAATCCTTTAATGGCAAAAGGGTTGTTGTTTCAGGTTCAGGAAATGTTGCACAATACGCTGCTGAAAAAGTAATTCTACTTGGCGGAAAGGTTGTTACTATGTCAGATTCTTCAGGATATATTTATGATGAAAATGGGATTGATTCAGAAAAGTTAGCAGTCATTATGGATCTAAAAAATGTTAAGCGTGGTAGAATTAGTGAATATTTAAAGTCTTATCCTAACGCTGTATTTGTCACCGGAAAAACACCATGGGAAATTAAATGCGATGTAGCACTGCCATGTGCTACACAAAATGAGCTTAATAATGATGATGCTAAAACATTATTGAATAATGGTTGTATTTGTATTAGTGAAGGCGCAAATATGCCATCTACAATAGAGGCAGTACACACGTTCCAAAAAGCAAAAATATTATATGCACCTGGCAAAGCATCAAATGCAGGAGGTGTAGCTACATCTGGATTGGAAATGAGTCAAAATTCCTTAAGAATTAACTGGACCAGAGAAGAAGTAGATGAAAAATTGAAAGATATTATGGTAGACATTCATGATTCCTGTATTGAATATGGTAGAGATGAAAGTGGTTATATAGATTATGTAAAAGGTGCAAATATTGCCGGATTTGTTAAAGTAGCAGATGCCATGTTAGCACAAGGTGTCGTATAATAAATAGTCTAAATACGTTAAAAAGCTTCCTTGATTAAGGGGGCTTTTTTGTTTAAAACATATTTTTTTAAAGTAAAACTCGTTAGATATAAATATATTTGGATGTTTAAGAAGCATATATGATTAAAAGATTAGTTTTATTATTAATTTATGTATTTCCGTTATTACCATTTGCTCAGGACTTTTCGGCACTTTGGGAAGGGCACTTTTCATTTTACAATATAAAAGACGTCACGCAGGGCAATAATAAAATTTATGCTGCTGCCGAAAATGCTATTTTTAGTTATGATATACAAACCAAAGAGCTTGAAGAGCTAACAACTATTTATGGTCTTTCTGGAGAATTAATATCTACAATTCATTATAGCGAAGTTTATGAACTATTAATAATTGGTTATGAAAACGGGTTAATTGAAATTGCTTTTGATAAGGACGATGATATTCTTACCGTAGTCGATATCATTGAAAAGCCAACCATTCCACCGGATGATAAAACAATAAATCATTTTAATGAATATAATGGGTTCGTATATATTTCAACAAATTATGGTATTTCTGTGTACGATTTGGAACGTTTAGAATTTGGAGACACTTACTATATTGGTAATTTAGGAACTCAAATACCTGTAAAGCAAACCACCATATTTCAAGATTTCATATACGCTGCATGTTTTTCTGGGAATGGTATTAGAAAAGCACTATCAACGAGCAATAATTTAATCGATTATCGGCAATGGCAAACTATTATTGGAGGAAATTGGTATGCCACTCAAACGGTTGTCGATAATCTTTATGCAACAAGAGGAAATAGAGATATATTCAATGTAAATAATGACGTCTTTAGTTTATTATTTAATTATCCCGATGCTCCAATTGATACGAGAGCCGTAAACAACCAATTAATTGTTACAACAAAAAACAATGTGTTTGTTTATGATAGTGATTTCAATTTGATTTCACAGGTTTCTGTTCCTTTTGAATTTGATACCGAGTTTACATCAGCAACCATCGATTCAGAATTCATATATATAGGCACAGAGGATTATGGCATTTTAAAAACACCAATTGCCAGCCCTTCAATCTTTGAAGAAATCCATCCAAGCGGTCCGCTTTTAAATAATTCATTCTCTGTTACGGCACAAGCAAACAATCTCTGGGTCACTTTTGGCGAATACGATTTATTCTATAATCCTTACCCTTTAAACAGTCGGGGATTTAGTCATTTAAATAATGACGATTGGATTAATATCCCTTACAAGGACGTGTTTGGAGCAAAATCATTAAATGCTATTTCGGTAAACCCTTTTAATAATAATCAAGTATTTATAAGTTCGTTTTTTAACGGGTTATTAGAAGTTAATGAAGACGTTTCTACAATTTTGTATAACCAATTAAATAGCGGTTTAGAATCACTAGTGCTTCCGACAAACCCAAGTTATGTCGACATAAGAGTTGGCCCTTCAAATTTCGACAGGAATGGTCTTTTATGGACCGTAACGAGTAGAATAGATAAACCATTAAAGTCCTTTAATTCAGCAAATAACCAATGGCAATCCTTAAGTTTTACTGACCTAATCCCAAATGGACAAGATGACAATTTAGGCTTTGGA
>CAXMOQ010000149.1:0-271 GCA_964195015.1 uncultured Flavobacteriaceae bacterium
GGTAAGGCTAAAACTACAGCTGCTGCCAATTTTACGCCCAACTGACTTTCTGACCTTCCTCCTACAGAAAACAAGGTTACCATTTGAGGCATCGTCATCATACTTTCATCCCTTATTACAATTAATGGCCACAGTACTTCGTTCCAGGAATTCATAAACGACAAAATGCCTACAGTAACTATAGTAGGAATGATATTGGGAAACAATACTTGAAAAATAATTCTTATTTCGCTACAACCATCTATTCGCGCTGCATCAATCAACGCTTGTG
>CAXMOQ010000149.1:281-4006 GCA_964195015.1 uncultured Flavobacteriaceae bacterium
AGGAGCAAGCCCAACACACTCAACACCAACCATAAATGTAACACAAGCATTTAGTTTTGCATTCAATACCTCATCAGATAACCTTACTGTCTTGAACCAATCAACAGCAGACGCAGAAAATGATGATGTAAAAAATAGCTTGTCTTCCTTTAAACTCCATTTTTGCAAGTGCGTAACCAACCATAGAACAAAATGTTATAACTCCTGCCGTTGTTATTGTAGCGGTTATTATACTATTCATAAACGCCTTCCCTATTGGAATTTTTGAAAACATTTGAGTATAACTATGCCAGGAAAAACTGGAAGGCAAAAGTGTTAAGTTTCCAATTTCACTTTCAGGAGCTAATGATGCTACTACCATCCAATAAAACGGATATAGAAAAGTTAGTGAGGCTACAATAAGTAAGGAATATATTAATATCTTTTTTGTCATGGTCTTAGTTTTATTGCATTAAAGTTAGTCCTCTCCACGTTCTAAATATTTCTTTTGAATAACAACAACGCCCAGGATTAACATGGCAAAGAAAAACCCTAAAGTAACGGAATACCCCATATGGAAATATTCAAACGCCTGTTTATAAACATATAATACCGAAGACATCGTGCTACTTAATGGACCGCCACCTGTCATAATATAGGGTTCAATAAACAAAGAAAAACCTCCAATGGTCGACAAGATGACTACCATAAATATGGTTGGGTTAATCATAGGTAATGTTATTTTTCGAAATTTTTGCCAGTGGGTCGCTCCTTCTAAAGAAGCAGCCTCATAATAGTGAGCAGGCACGGTTTGCAAGCCCACCAAAAACAAAATAACATAGAGTCCTACATTTTTCCAAGTCGCCATAATAGCGATAGAACCCATTGCTATATTAGGATCTATCAGCCATCCAACTTTTCCTAAACCAATTGAGACGAGCATTCTATTAAATAAACCAGAGTCAAATCCAAATAATTGTTGCCACAATATGGTTACCACAACTCCTGAAACAATTACCGGCAAAAAGAATGCAGCTCTAAAAAAACCTTTAAATTTTATTTTCTGGTTTAAAAATTCGGCTAAAGCCAATGAAATAATTATTTGCAATGGAATATGAATGATTAAAAATTTAAATGTATTTACAAGAGATTTCCAAAACATGCGGTCATTAAACATTTTGGTATAATTACCGAATCCATTATACTTCATTGGAGAAATGATATTCCATTCATGAAAAGTAAGGACTAGCGAAAATATGACAGGAAATGCTACAAATACAATAAAATGCAAGATGTAGGGTGATACTAAAATATATGGAAGCCACTTTTTTTTCATCTCTGGATTATATTATAAAAAGGTTTTCATTGGCATTCTCGTCATTAGTTCTTTAACAAATTATCTACTGCTTTTGCGGCATCTTCTATGGCGCGTTCAGGTGTTTTTTTATTATAAATTACACATGCTTCATATTCTTGGGATATAATATCAAATACTTCTACAATGATTTCGCAATTATCAACTCCTTTTACGTAGTTCGCCTGTTTTGCAAAAATTTTGACTTTTGGGTTTTTATCAAAATAATTTTGAAACATTTCGTCATTTTCTAAATTCTTTCTATTAGGTAATTGTCCTGTCATTTCTAAAAACTTTTTATCGCCTTCTTTGTCTATCATAGTTTTAATAAAATTCCATGCTTCTTGAGGTTGTTTACAGGTATTGAAAAGCACAATATTTTTAGGGTCAGCAAAAGTGTAAATTGGACCTTTATGATTATTGGGTACCTGCATCGGGTAAAAAGCGAATTCGAAATCATCTCTTTGTTTAAACTTCTCTACATGACGTATTTCCCAGGGCCCTGTCCATTTGGTAAAAATATCTTCGGTAATGAATCGATCCTGACCTGCAGACAATCGTTCTTTGGAATAATATTCTTTTTGATACAACTCTTGTAAAAATCGAAATACCCCAACGGCATATTCATTATTAAATGCTGCTTTATTATCTTTAACGAGTGAGCCTCCATTAGAAGCTGCCAAGTACAAAGGGTAAAAATTAAAAAATCGTTGGTACCATATTACTTTTACCTCGGTATAGCCAATCCATTGGTCTATATAGCCATCATTATCTTTGTCTTTTTTAATAACTTTGCCAGCATTTAAATACTCATTATATGTTTGTGGTAATTCATGCAAACCAAAATCACTTCCCAATCTTTTATTGTAAATGGTCATGATTGGATTAATTTTCCAGGGTACCTGATATATATGACCATCAGAGGAAGTAATTCCTTCAATGGCTTCTTGGCTACATCGCTCTTTTATGAATTCCATAAAACCCTTTAAAGTATCTAAACGCACTAGAACCCCTGCTTTTGCATACATTTCCACACTGCCTTGCCACATATTAGCATAGATGTCAGGCGTAGTCTTACCGACTACCGAAGCTAAAATGACTTCTTCGCTCGATTGTCCTTCAGGTATAGGTTGAAATTTAATTTCTGTTTGACTTGTGGTATTCCATTGGTCGACAAAATATTTTGTGAATTCTATTTCACCCATATTATTTGATGACCAAAACAAAAGCGAGTTATCATTTTTATTTTTTGAATTATTGCACGAACAAAATGCCATGACAATCATTACGGCTATTATATATCGTTTAGTTATCATAAAAAACTGTAAAACGTTATGTTAATAATTACCTTATGGTTTTATAACAAAGGTCTTATTTTCAACACCAATGCCCTTAAGTGTTAGAGACTTCCATCCTTTTGGTAAAATAGGATTTATTTGAACAATCCCTTCTTCGGTTAAATGTAAACCCCCAAAGCCAAATAAAACCGTTTGTAACATACCTCCAGCACCAGTTACAAAATAGGGATTATTGCTGGTGGCAGCTTCTGCCAACGCACCAAAAGGAGGGCGCTTATTAGGCTCATAACTTTCTTTAAAAAGCCTGAAGGCATTTTCAGCATCTCCTAATCTAGCATAGATCACTGCAAATACAGATTTTCCCATGGCAGGCCCTTCACTTGCAATCTTTGGTTCATAATATTTTAAATCTTTCAAAAGGGTGGCTTCGTCATTTACAATGCTCAAGGGATATGCTAACAAATTCACATCTGCCTGTTTTATTATTTCTCCATTATATTTACTGTGTTCCATTGTGGTGCCGTCAGGAAACTTGTGAATTATGATATTATCTGCAACCCTATCCCATTCTGTTTTAGGCTCAACGCCTAGTTCCTTTGCGGCCAGTACAGCAAATTGCAATGCAGTAATGGCAGACCCATTTGTAAAGGCATTATCATCTATGTTTTGTGCAAACTCATTAGCCCCAACAACGTTCTTTATAGAATAGGAACCCTCATCATTTTTAGTTACCCGACTTACCCAATAATCTGCTATTTCTTTTAACATTGGGTAACCTCTTTCTAATAACCAATTTTTATCCTTTTTTACACGATAATAATTCCAAAAGGCAATTGCCACATCTGCTGTAATATGATGCTCAAAAGTTCCTGTTAAAGCCCAGGCCGGGGTGGCTTCTTCTCCCGTATCATCACTTTCCCAGGGAAACATAGCACCTTTAAAACCAAAATTAAGAGCCTTTTGTTTTGCCATATTTAAACGATCTGATCTGTAATTTACAAGAGACCTTGCAATATCTTGATTGAGTAATAGTAATGGTGGATACATCCAGAGTTCGGTATCCCAAAAAATATGGCCATTATAATTTTGCGACG
>CAXMOQ010000150.1:0-3985 GCA_964195015.1 uncultured Flavobacteriaceae bacterium
TAGGGAAATTGGCGATTTGAGGTAAATAATCAATTTTATACCTGTAGGCTGAACTGTTTTTTATGTTCTCACCAAGAACATTAATCTCTCCTTTATTAGGAATAACCATCCCTAAAACAGATTTGATAAGCGTGGTTTTTCCAGAACCATTTGGCCCAAGTACAGCAAAAATTCCGCCTTCCTTAATGTTGAGATCAACACCATTGAGCACTACATTTTTACCAAATTTCTTATGTAAATTTTGAATGCTTACCATTCTATTTTTTTTATTGAAGGGTTATAGTCTAATAAATTATCGGGTGTAAACACCGGGGATACTTTTTCAGAAAAATCTATAATATCAATAAACAAACTGCGTAGCAAAATTATTGTTTCTGGTGTTCGATTTACAATATAAGAAAACAATTTTACAGGCCGAAACGGGACATCGCCAATACCATCTTTATCAAGATCGTAACCTGTGTAATTACTCCAGTAGTTTTTATCAAACTCATTGTCGTTTAACTTACTATTATATGAAATGTCGAAAGAGTTATACAAGAAATTATTGTTTGAAAATTTGTTTGCATAACAAGCACCGCGTACTTTCATTGCCCAGCCATTTCTAATAAAATTATTGTTTTTGTAATTAATTCTGTTAGTGCCTTCTATGTTAATCCCAATGGTGTTTTCCTCAAAAGTATTGCCTATTATTTCAGCATCATTAATCTCTTTTAAAAGCAATCCGTAAGACGCAGAACCCCAATTTTTCTTAAAAATATTGTTGTACATTTTTATTTTTTTTGAAAACATAACGGCAACACCGGCACCATTATTTTCGAAGGTATTGTCTTGATAAATATCATTATTAGAAAACATAAAATGCAAACCATAGCGAATGTTGTTTACGCTTACATTGTTTTTAATTAAACAATCGTCAGAGAATTCTAAATAAATGCCATCGCGAACACCTTGTACAAAGTTATGTTCAATTTCTATATGATTGCTGTACCATAGTTGAATACCATTTCCAGAACTGTATTCAGCTACAGCATCGCCTATTATTTTATTATGATAGACTTTTCCATGATGGGACTTTTCAATATAGATTCCGAAAAACAATTTTTCGAGAACTAGATTTTTAATGACAAAATTCTTGCTTTTTCTAACACGAATTGCCGCATAGTCCTCGGTATAACTCACACCAACATTGATTATGAATAAACCATCAACAGTGACATCATCAGAAATAATGGTAAATATTTCGCCTTTCTTTTCACCATCAATTACAGGATAATTTTCGCCAATGATGGTTAAAGGTTTATCAATATATATACTGAACTCTTTATAGGTGCCTTTTTTAATTCTAATGGTGTCGTAATCTTTAGCAACGGCAATGGCTTCTATAATTGAAGCCACTTCGCAAGTGTTACAAACTATTATAGTTTGTGCCTTAACAGGTAAACTATAAAAAGTTAAAAAGATTAATATGACATTCAGAATTAACCGCATTTTTTAAAAAATCGTGTATTTTATTGCAGAGTTTAAAGTGAATTTCTCATCCATAAAAATACCATTATAATTTTGATATAGTGGAATTCCAGCTTCAAGACCAATAACCAATTTCGCGCTTGGCACTAGAAAATTAAAACCTAACGCAGATCTCACAATTTCGCCACCATAATTATTGGTACTGGCCGTAGGCACAATCATTGGATTTAAATCGGGGTCTTGGCCTTTAATTTTCCCAGTTGTACTACCACTTAATCTAAACGATGTGCTAACGTTGTTGGAAACAAGATACGCTAACCACGAATTAAGTTCGTAAACGTTTCCAAAACGATAACCTTCACTGTTTTTCCCTATTCTAAAGGTGTTTAATTGCTGAATTCCCCAAGACCAAGATTCTGTATTGCCTTTATAGGTAAAACCTAATGTGGCATCAAAAGTACCGCTTCCTAATTGCATAGAATAGGGTAGTTTTGCATTTTCCATCATTGGTGTATCATCTCTATGATCGATACGTCCTACAGGAATATTGAACATGGTATTTACATGCATCGCACTATTGCTTTTTGAAAACAAACCGAATAATGCCGAAACTTTTAAATCTCCCAATCCGCTAGATGCCGTTGAAAAATCGTTAAACATGGTCATATTCATATTTATCATCATGGCTTTTAAATCCATGTCTTTTTTTACGAAGTTTTGCATCATCAATAACGTAATGTTATCACTTGGTGCATACATAACACCAAGCATATACATTTGCATGCTCATGCTTTGTGGTGCAACCATATATTGGCTAAAAATGTCTTGGTTAGAGATTGAATTGTTTCCATCCAAGTTTCCTTCCATGTTCATATACATATGTTTTAGCGACACCATAAAGCCACCTTTAGGATGCAAGTGGTCTCCCATAACACCGCTTGGTGCATAGGTATCCGCTCTATTATGATTGTGGTGTGCGTGATCTACAGCTCCAAATTTTGAATCTTGAAATTTTGCTTTTATTTCTTCCCAAGTATAGAGTTCACCTTCTTTTTCGTTTCTAATTTTTTGAGCAGTTTCTACGGTATTTATAGCTGATAAATTTGCGCCCATTGGGCTAGGAATCGCCTTGCTTTTTAAATATGTTGCTTTTTGAGCTGCTATCATGTCACCAGAAGTATAGTCGGCTACTTGTAATGCCGAAAATGAATTCTCATCATTACCTTTTAAGTAATTCACTAAACATTCAATGGCATCAAAATGTAATGTTTCATTATCTTTTTGGGCAATGGCTTGGTGCAACTCATCTTTTACATCCATCTTACAATACACACATTGTTCTTGTTTTTGTGCCCAAGCAGTAGTTAAAAAAAGGCATAGTACGGCTATAAAAATTATTTTTAGTGTTTTCATTTTAGTATTATCGGATGATTAAAAAACTGGAATTTTCCTTGGTTTCAACCCAATGTTCTTCGTCTTTTCGAAAACTAAAGGTTTGATGTTTATTAAGGTCGTATTCATTTTGGTTAATATGAAATGTGATGCACCCTTCTAAAACAATTAATTGCGCATCTTTTGGCGATGTATGCTTTTTAAATACGCTGTTTTTTTCTAAACTAATGAATAGAATTTCTTTATCGTCAGTGCCTGATAATTTTAAAATTTTTAACCCTTTAAACCTGGTTGTATTTATGTCGTCTATAATTTGGTACATGATTTTTTTATTTAAAGTGATTTAATAATGCGTCCCAAGTATAAAGTGTTCCGCCTTTTTCGGCTTGCATTTTAGCAGCGTCTTCATTGGTTTTAAATGCTGAAAGGAACGCCCCCATCGGACTTGGAATATTTTCACTGATCAAAAATGTCGCTTTCGTCGCATCGATTAATACTTCAGGTTCTGTATAATTGTTTGCCAGATAGAGTTTGATTTCAGAGTTATCAAAGTCCTCCAGAAAATGAATCATACATTCTGAAGCATCAAATTTATAGACTTTGCCTTTTGTTGTTACAATTTCGGCTGCATGAAGTTTATCAACAATTGTCATCTTACAAAAGTGACAACCATCATTTCCATAATCTATGGCTTGAGGTGTGACATTGCAACTGAATAACATGAGTAGCAATGCAATGATTGAATAGTGTTTTAGTGTTTTCATTTTTGGTGTTTTGAGTTTCTTGTTTCCTTTACATAGTCAACGTTTTTTGTGAGCTTTCTTCCCAACTAAATACGCTATAAGCGAAGTAGCAATACCTAATCCTAAAAAGTATGCTCCTAATCTTGGATAAGAATGTGCTTTAAAGTTTAATATGTCCTTTGAGCCAAATAAAGGTGGTTGAAATCCCATAACAGTACCATCTGGATTAGTGAATTTCATGATTGCTTTTGGGTCTAGATTATGCCCATAGTCGTGTTCCCAAAGGTAAAAATCATAAAGCCCAGCAAGACTTAAAACTATCATTAATATAAACCAGGCTAGAAACCATTTGTAATTGAATCTAAAGGCTATGATTAAAC
>CAXMOQ010000151.1:0-3931 GCA_964195015.1 uncultured Flavobacteriaceae bacterium
CAAACTAATTTGCGATATAGAGGTCCAAGAAAAGATGCTCAAAATGATAGAGAAGGACGATTTAATGTAAATCTTGCATTTAGTAAGGACCTTTTTAAAGATAGAGGTTCCTTGGCATTCAATATAAATAATCTATTTGATACAGCGAACATGAAAGCCGTAATAGAAACACCTACATTTATAACGGATAGCGAAGTACAATACAGAGGCCCACGCAGTTTTAATTTGTCGTTTACCTATAGGTTCAATCAAAAGAAGAAGCGTCAACGTAATGGCGGTAATTTTGAAGGTGGTGAGATCGATATGTAATAAATAAAAAAGGAAGCTAAATTAGCTTCCTTTTTCTATATTTTTTAAACGAACTTTATTTTATTGCAAAGCACGTTTGGCTTTTTTATCTTCTCTAATTTCTTTAAATCGTTCTAATAAAGCACCACCAATCCAATAAGGGATCACAAAGGTTATTAAAAAAATCATTAACCAAAATCCTATTGTGAAAATGGTTAAAAAAGCTAAAAATCCTAAATATTGATTAAAATCGAACATAATGTTTGAGTCTTTAATAAAACTTGTACAAAGATAAGCCAACAATTTTAGTTAAGCAATAGTTAACTTAAGATTTATTAAGAGGTTATCGTTAATAATATTTTAATTCAAACTTGGCTGTGGCGTAAACCTCAAATATGGCTTCACTTCTCTATGTCCCTTCGGGAATAGCTCCGGTATCTCCTCATTAGTAACCGAAGGCAGAATAACACAATCGTCACCACTATTCCAGTTTGCAGGTGTAGCAAGCTTTTGATAAGCTGTTAACTGCAATGAGTCAATAACACGAAGTAGTTCATCAAAATTTCGTCCCGTTGAGGCCGGATACGTAATTGTTAACTTTACCTTTTTGTCCGGATCGATAATGAAAACAGACCTAACCGTTAATTGACTATCGGCATTAGGGTGTATCATGTCATACAGTACAGATACTTTTCGGTCTTCATCAGCAATGATTGGGAAATTCACAGTTGTATTTTGTGTTTCATTAATATCGCTAATCCATCCGTTATGCGAATCAATACCATCTACGCTTAAGGCAACAACCTTAACGTTACGTTTATCAAATTCTCCCTTGTACTTTGCTACAGTTCCCAATTCTGTAGTACAAACTGGTGTGTAATCTGCTGGGTGAGAAAATAAAATTCCCCAACCTTCTCCTAACCAATCGTGAAAATTAATACTTCCTTCGGTGGACATAGCGGTGAAATTTGGGGCTTCGTCTCCTAATCTAATGGTTGCCATTTTTATTGATTTTAATGTTAAAAAATAATTTACGTAAAATTGTATGACAAGTTACTCAATTTTTAGTAAATAATTCAATATTAGCAAATTAGATTTGTTAAAAAGATATTATAAATAAACTCGAAACTCGATCAAAAATAAAAAACAAAAACTGTAAATTTGTTTTTGCAAAAAAGTATTAAAAGATGAGCTATAGAATAGAGAAAGATACTATGGGAGAGGTTAAAGTTCCTAGTGACAAACTTTGGGGAGCACAAACCGAACGTTCACGTAATAACTTTAAAATTGGTGCATCTGCATCTATGCCATTAGAGATTATTTATGGTTTTGCATATTTAAAAAAGGCTGCTGCTTTTACCAATTGTGAACTTGGTGTATTGCCTATTGAAAAACGGGATATGATTGCTCAAGTTTGTGATGAAATATTAACAGGTAAGCACGATGACCAGTTTCCATTGGTAATTTGGCAAACAGGTTCTGGAACACAAAGCAATATGAACGTTAACGAAGTTATTGCAAACCGGGCGCATGAAATTGCAGGAAAAACTATTGGTAAAGGCGAGAAAACCATTCAACCCAATGACGATGTTAATAAATCGCAATCGTCAAACGACACCTTTCCTACGGGCATGCATATTGCAGCTTATAAAAAAATTGTAGAAGTAACACTGCCAGGAATCAAGCAATTACGTGATACCTTAAAACAAAAGTCCGAAGCCTTTAAAAACTGCATAAAAATTGGACGCACCCATTTAATGGATGCCACGCCTTTAACCCTTGGACAAGAATTCTCTGGTTACGTCTCTCAATTAGATCACGGTATTTATGCACTGGAAAACACCTTACCTCATTTAAGTGAATTAGCCCTTGGAGGAACAGCGGTAGGTACTGGATTAAATACCCCAAAAGGTTATGCTAAACGTGTATCGGAATATATTGCATTGTTTACAGAATTACCATTTATTTCTGCATATAATAAATTTGAAGCATTGGCTGCTCATGATGCTTTTGTTGAAACACATGGCGCTTTAAAACTCCTTGCAGTATCTTTAAATAAAATTGCAAACGATATCCGAATGATGGCTTCAGGTCCACGTTCTGGGATTGGAGAAATTATTATTCCAGCTAACGAGCCTGGAAGTTCAATTATGCCAGGAAAAGTAAATCCTACACAATGTGAAGCGCTTACTATGGTATGTGCCCAAGTTATGGGTAACGATGTTGCCGTAACGGTTGGTGGCATGCAAGGTCATTACGAACTTAATGTCTTTAAACCAATGATGGCTACCAACCTGATACAATCGGCGCAATTACTTGGTGATGCCTGTGTGAGTTTTGATGTAAACTGTGCAGTTGGCATTGAACCAAACCATGAAGTTATTAAGCAATTATTAAATAATTCGTTAATGCTAGTTACGGCCTTAAATACAAAAATAGGCTATTATAAAGCTGCCGAAATTGCCAATACAGCACATAAAAACGGAACCACCTTAAAAGAAGAGGCCATTAATTTAGGCTACGTCACCGCCGAAGATTATGACGCCTGGGTAAAACCTGAAAATATGATTGGCAACTTGAAATAAATATTATAACTTTAATAACTAAATCTATCTAAATTGAAAAAAAATCTACTTATGCTAATTTCAATGGCTTTCATTGGAATAACAAGTTATTCTCAAATAGCCTCTTTTGTTGTACATGATATTGCAACGCCAGAGATGACTCCCGCAACCGGTGCAAATCCATGGTTTATAGATTCTGGAAATTTAGATGGTTTGGCAGATGATTACCCTGATATTGTTGTTGGTACTACATTTGGTAACACCGTAGAAATATATATGAATGACGAAGATGGTACATTTGCGGCACCAATTGTTAAATCGTTATCATATGTTTATGGAATTCGTATTGCTGATTTAAATGGTGATGATTATAATGACATAATTGCTTCTTCCGCTTCAGGTGTTGGTGTTGGTAAATTAGTGTGGTATGAAAATAATGGTGATGGCACCTTTGCAGACGAACAGATAATTGCATCTGGACTTGATGATCCAGGCAATATCGCAGTCGGAAAAATTGATGCTGGTGATACAATAGACATTGCTATTGTGGTTTATGGTTACGGTGTGGATACAGACAGAGTAATATGGTTTGCAAATGATGGTTTACCTTGGACAGAACAAGATATTATTCCAATTACGGCTGGTTTAGGCCCTGGCGATTTAGACCTTGGTGATGTTGATAAAGATGGTGATTTAGATGTCGTAGTTGCAAATCTTGATGCAAGTTCTGTAAAATTATATTACAATAATTGGAACCCGGGAGTAGATGATGATCCAGTAAGTTTTAATGAATCTGTTGGTGGAGATATTGCAGCGACTTCAGCAATAAATTTTAATAAATTTGATATTTCTTTTGCTGATATTAATGATGATACGCATTTAGACATTTTAATGGTAGATTTATTACTTACAGAAATTGCTTATTATCAAAATGATGGTGCTGGTACATTTACTTATCAATTGGTTAATAGTACACATGAAAATTTATCTGAAGCATATGGCATTGATTTTAATAAGGACGGCAAAACAGATATCGTAGCTGTAGATGGTTTGAACGGTACGATGAGTGATGTATTCTG
>CAXMOQ010000152.1:0-3898 GCA_964195015.1 uncultured Flavobacteriaceae bacterium
CTCTCTTGAAGACACCGATACAATTCTTTCGGCTGGAAAGCAATATGGATTAATCCCAAAAATACATGTGAATCAGTTTAACGCATTTGGAGGAGTCGCCCTAGGCGTAAAACACAATGCACTGTCGGTCGATCATTTAGAAGAATTAAATGAAGACGATATCGAAGCTTTAAAAAACAGCAACACCATGCCAGTTGCCCTGCCATCTTGTTCTTACTTTTTAAGTATTCCCTACACGCCTGCAAGACTAATTATTGATGCTGGTTTACCTTTGGCACTAGCAACCGATTATAATCCGGGATCGACACCTAGTGGTAATATGAATTTTGTATTAAGTACCGCATGTATTAAAATGAAAATGACACCAGAAGAAGCTATTAATGCCGCTACTATAAATGGTGCCTATGCGATGGGAATTTCAAGTGAATACGGAAGCATCACGCGTGGCAAAAAAGCAAATCTTATTATTACTAAAAGCATACCAAGTTATAATTACTTGCCCTACGCCTTTGGAGACAATCATATAGCGTCTGTCATTATAAATGGAAACATTATGGAATAAAAAAACCCGAAAGACACACTTTCGGGTTTTAAAAAATATATAAGGGCTTTATCTTATTTAAGTGTGAATTCCGATGAAGACACTAAATCTTTTGCGTTAAATACATTAACCGTGTAACGTCCTTTCGAAAAGTTTTCTTTTCCTTTTGAAGCAACAAACTCACATACATTTAAATTTGCATTCTCATAGTTAAACTTGCTAATTAAGCTATAATTAAGAGATTCTTCTTCAAACTGAACCTGCTCATTAGCACCAAGTACATTGTTATTTGGGTCAATAACTTGAATATATAACTCTTGGTCTCCAGCTTGTACTAAACTATTTTTAGCGACTGTAAAACAAACTCTTAATTTATCTGCACGCGAAGCTCTTTCAGTTGGAATCAATTTTCCAGATGTTCTTTCGATAACACCAAATCCTTTTAATCCAACGGTTGATAATACAGCGGCATTTTCAACAACATCTGCTAAAGCAGTATTTTGCACTAATAACGAATCGGTAAACATGGTACGCTCTTCTAAACGCACTTGTGTGCTATCCAATGTTGTAGCTAGTAATGTGTTCTCAAATCTTAAAGAATCATTTTGCTCCAATAACACATCCATTTCTTTTTGAAGCGATGTATATTTCTGCTTGTATCTCCATAAACTTTTAACATTGGTTTCAGAAATCTTTAAGGAATCCATTAAGCCTTGAATACGTCCTCTAGCTTCAACCAAATTGCTGTTTGCAACTTCGTTTTCGCTAATGGCAATATCATATTGCTTTGCCATGTTGCTTAAATCGTTCATTACCAATTCTTTTTGTTCGGTAAGATCTTTTTCCATTGCATCTTTTTTGTTCATAATGTCAAAAGTGAAAAATGCTGTTACAGCAAATAAGACTACAGCGATACCTAAAGCTATTTTTAATCCCATGCTACTTTTGTTGTTTTCCATAATACGTTGTTTTTAATTGTTTTGTGTTAATGATAATCTAGGTTTATAAATTTTAATAAATTCTTTTTAATGTTTTAAATAAATTATGCTGTATTTTTAATTATTCAAAATATATTACAATAATATGGATAAACTTGTTTTATTTAACTATTCTAAGTTAAAAAAAATACTAAACAAACGTTCCGGTGAATCCAAATTTGGCGAACATGTTCAAATATTAGCCAATGTTTCCAATATATACGAGCAACTTAAAAATTTGGATGTCACCTATGTCATAATTGGTTTACCCGAAGATGTAGGTGTATTCGCAAACTACGGAAAATCAGGAACTTCGACGGCCTGGGAGGCTACAATAAAAGTTTTAGTAAACATCCAAAGTAATGCCTATACCAAGCCAAATGATGTTTTAATTTTAGGGCATCTGGATTTTGAAAATGAACTTAAAGCGATGTCGTCTTTAGATTCGTCGAAAAGAAAAGATATCATGCAAGCAAGAAAAATTGTTGCAAATATTGATGAACATGTCACAAATATTATTTGCCAAATAGTAAAAGCAGGGAAAAAGCCAATCATTATTGGTGGTGGTCATAACAATGCTTATGGCAATATTAAAGGTAGTTCTTTGGCTTTAGGCTCCGCTATTAATGCTGTTAATCTTGACGCACATTCTGACTTTAGAAAAGAAGAAGGCAGGCATAGTGGTAACGGATTCTCCTATGCTTTTACCGAAGGGTTTTTAAAGAACTATTTTGTTTTCGGATTACATGAAAACTACACACCGGATGCCGTATTAAAAAAACTTGATATGTTAGATACTGTTCAATACAATACGTTTGAAGCTATTGCCATTCGTAAATCCTTAAGTTTTAAATTGGAATTAGAGCGTGCGTTAAATCATGTTTGTAATAAACCATTCGGAATTGAAATTGATTGTGATGCCATTGAAAATATTCCGAGTAGCCAAATGACACCAACAGGTTTTAGTGCCAATAAAGCCAGAACATTTGTAAATTACTTCGCAAAACATGACAATGCGCTTTACATACATATTTGCGAAGCCGCCCCAAGTTTAGGCCCTAAAAAATTGGCTAATAAAACAGCGAAACTTATTACTTATTTAGTAACAGACTTCATAAAAGCAATAAAGTAAGAGCGCCTATGTTACCTATCATTAAAATTATCTCATTTCACAATCAATATGCAAAAGACTTTTATAATCTCAATATAGAATGGCTTAAAACCTATTTTTATGTAGAGCCATATGACGAAGAAGTTTTGAGCAAACCGGAAAAATACATCATTAATAAAGGAGGTTATATTTTCTTTGCTAAACAAAGCGACATCATTTTAGGTACCGTGGCATTAATGCCAACTCAAGACGATGTTGTTTTAGAACTTACAAAAATGGCAGTATCTCCAGAACATCGTGGTCTTAAAATAGGGCAACAATTAATGCGGCATTGTATTGCTTTTGCAAAAGCACTAAAGTTGTCAAAGCTTATACTCTACTCCAATACTAAATTAGAAAACGCTATATACATTTACAAAAAATATGGTTTTGTCGAAATTCCTGTAGAACCTAACTGTCCCTATATACGAAGTGATATTAAGATGGAACTTAAAATTGATTAATTTGCTTTTTGCAATTTCACAATAGCAATTTATTAATAATAGCATACTGAATTAAAACAATGGTCCTTGTATCTTCAATTTTTCCATTATTCAACATGCTCACGATGTCAATAAAAGGTATCTCTAACACTTCAATATCTTCGTGCTCACTTTCTAATCCACCGCCATCACTAACTTTCATTGCGTCTGAATATTCTGCAATAAAATAGTGCAGTTTTTCGGTTAACACACCAGGAGAAGAATAAGCTTCAAAAATTTTTATTACATGTTCTACCCTAAATCCTGTTTCTTCTTCAATTTCTCTTTTTATACAATCTTCTGGTCGATCTCCATCTAACAAACCAGCACATACTTCTAACAAAAACCCATCACCTTCTCCATTAACATGTACAAATGTGGGCATTCTAAACTGCTTTGTTAAAATTATTGTTTGATTACTTTTATTAAATAATAGAATTGCGGCACCATCGCCCCTATCATAACATTCTCTGGTTTGAGTAACCCATTTTCCATTTTTAAGTTGATAATCAAACGTAATATTATTAAGTATGTACTTTCTATTAGAAAGTGATTCAGTTATTATGTTTTTAACTCTTTTAGTTTTCATTGCAAAATTATTATCGCGTTTTAATCCTCCAGGCAGAACCATATAGGTATTTCGCTCGTTTCATACCCAATCAAGTTGAGTACAAGCTTTGACCTTTAGGGTCAAAAACCAAAATTATATTATTTAGATTCCCGTTTTATTCATCATTTAATATTTTTA
>CAXMOQ010000153.1:0-3443 GCA_964195015.1 uncultured Flavobacteriaceae bacterium
TATGTAAAAGAAGCGTATTTCACCGATGAAGAAAAACCTGAAAATTATAGGTCAGTAGACATCAGAATATCCATTAAATTAAAAGAAGAAAACAAGGCCTTTAAGGTTGAAAAATATAAACACAGTTACCCGAATTGTTGGAGAACAGATAAACCAATTCTGTATTATCCATTAGATTCTTGGTTTATAAAAGTAACCGATGTCAGAGATCGTATGCATGAGTTAAACACAACGATCAACTGGAAACCAAAATCTACCGGGGAAGGACGCTTCGGTAACTGGCTAGCCAATGCAAACGACTGGAATTTATCACGTTCGCGCTATTGGGGCATCCCATTACCAATTTGGAGAACCGAAGATGGCAAGGAAGAACTTTGTATCGGCTCGGTTGAAGAACTAAAACAAGAGATGGCAAAAGCTGTTTCTGCAGGTGTTTTAGACAAAGATATTTTTGCCAATTTTGAAGTTGGTGACAATTCCGAAGCCAACTATGCAACCATCGATTTACATAAAAATATTGTTGATGAGATCGTGTTGGTTTCACCTTCAGGGCAACGGATGAAACGCGAAAGCGATTTGATTGATGTTTGGTTCGATTCTGGTTCTATGCCTTACGCGCAATGGCATTATCCGTTTGAAAACAAGGAACTCATTGATGAAGGGATCACGTTTCCAGCTAATTTTATTGCAGAAGGGGTTGACCAAACTAGAGGTTGGTTTTATACCCTACATGCTATTGCAACTATGGTATTCGATTCCGTAGCTTATAAAAATGTGGTGTCTAACGGATTGGTTTTAGATAAGAACGGGCAAAAGATGTCCAAGCGCTTAGGTAATGCCACAGACCCTTTCGAGACTTTGGCTACTTATGGAGCAGATGCCACACGTTGGTACATGATTGCCAATGCTAATCCTTGGGATAATTTAAAATTTGACCTAGATGGCATTGAAGAAGTAAAGCGAAAGTTCTTTGGAACCTTGTATAACACTTATTCATTCTTTAGTTTATATACCAATCTGGATAAGTTTAGTTATGCTGAAGCAGACATTCCGTTAAAGGAAAGACCGGAAATTGATCGTTGGATACTTTCAGAATTGCATACGCTTATTAAAAAAGTAGATGCTTTTTATGCTGAATATGAACCAACAAAAGTAGCACGTGTTATTTCCGATTTCACTCAGGATTATTTAAGTAATTGGTTTGTACGATTAAGTAGAAGACGTTTCTGGAAAGGGGATTATCAACAAGATAAAATTTCGGCATATCAAACCTTATATACTTGTATGGTAGCCATTGCCAAGTTAGGAGCTCCAATCGCACCTTTCTTTATGGATAAACTATATTTAGATTTGAATTCGGTAACTCAAAAAGAAAATTTTGAAAGTGTTCATCTTGCCGAATTCCCTGAATATGATGAAAGTTTTATTGATAAAACTTTAGAACGTAAAATGGAGAATGCTCAAACAATATCGTCATTGGTATTGTCGTTAAGGGCTAAAGAAAAGATTAAAGTACGTCAGCCATTGCAAAAAATCATGATTCCTGTTGATAATGCAACACAAAGGGAAGAGATTTTAGCAGTTTCCGATTTAATAAAACATGAAGTAAATATTAAAGAAATTGAACTTTTAGAAGACGCTTCAGATATTTTAGTAAAGCAAATAAAGCCGAATTTTAAGACATTAGGCCCACGTTTTGGTAAAGATATGAAGCTAATTGCCAACATAGTAAATGGCTTTACTTCAGAAGATATTAACAAAATAGAACAAAAGGGTGCTTTAGATATTGCTATTAATGGAAAAAATATTACTTTAGAGCTTGCCGATTTTGAAATTACATCACAAGATATCGAAGGCTGGCTTGTAGCAAACGAAGGTGCTTTAACTGTAGCTTTAGATGTTACCATTACTGATGATTTACGTAAAGAAGGGATTGCTCGTGAGCTCGTTAACCGCATTCAAAATTTACGTAAAGATTCAGGTTTTGAAGTCACGGATAGAATAGATGTTAAACTTCAAAAAGACGACCAAATTATAAATGCGGTTGATAATAATTTAGAATATATTAAAACCGAAACCTTAACCGAAGAATTAGAAATTATTGATCGAGTAAACAATGGTATCGAGATTAGTTTTGACAATGTAAATACCAAACTGTTTATTCAAAAACATTAAGATTATGGCAATAGATGCAAACAACAGATATTCTGATAAAGATTTAGCAGAATTCAAGGAGCTTATATTAAGCAAAATAGAAAAAGCGCAACACGATTTAGAACTTATTAAAAGTGCATACATGAACGACCACAATAATGGCACAGACGATACGTCGCCTACGTTTAAAGCTTTTGATGAAGGCAGTGCTGTTATGAGTAAAGAGTCGAATTCGCAATTGGCAATTAGGCAAGAAAAATTTATAAGAGATTTAAGAAATGCGCTTATTCGTATTGAAAGCAAGACTTATGGTATTTGCCGGGTAACGGGAAAGCTTATAAATAAAGAGCGTTTAAAATTAGTGCCTCATGCTACATTAAGTATTGAAGCAAAAAACATGCAAAAATAATTATATTTAAAATCGTAAATAACGCCTCTTAATTTGAGGCGTTTTTAGTTTAGGGCAATCGCTTTAAATAATAGTCAAGATATCTTATGTCATTAAAAAAGGCTTCAATTATTATAATTCTTATTCTGCTTTTAGATCAAATATCTAAAATTTACATCAAGACCCATTTTATGCTTCAGGAAGACATTTCTGTTTTTAACTGGTTTCAAATTTTATTTGTAGAGAACAATGGCATGGCTTGGGGAGCAAAATTGAGTGATTTTATACCCTTTATTTCTGATAGAACTGCAAAGTTGATATTAACATTGTTTAGGCTTGGAGCAATTGTAGGGATAGGTTACTGGTTGGTTAAAACCGTAAAAAACAATGGCTCTAGAATTCTGATTATTGCAATTTCATTGATTTTTGGCGGAGCATTGGGCAATATTATAGACTCTGTATTCTATGGCGTTTTGTTTAGCGGTAGTCATGGCGAAGTTGCTACATTTTTATCTCAAGAAGGCGGATACGATTCTCTGTTTCACGGCAAAGTTGTAGATATGTTACATTTCCCGATGTGGAAAGGCTATTTGCCAAATTGGCTACCCTTTGTCGGTGGAAAATATTTTACCTTTTTTGAGCCTGTGTTTAATATTGCAGATATGGCGATAAGCACAGGCGTAGGAGTACTTTTGGTTTTTAATAGAAGGGCGTTTCCTAAACCTATCTTAAAAGAAGAAATACTTCAAAAAGACTAAAAGCGGTGTGTTTTGTCTGGCGTCACGCAAAAGTCCAACTTTATATCATTTGCTGAAATATCTTTAATGTGCTCTTCAGTCCCAAAAAAAGACAGTCCAATTTTTTTGGTTTCTGGTTTGCAGTCTGCTAAAAAACGATCATA
>CAXMOQ010000153.1:3453-3867 GCA_964195015.1 uncultured Flavobacteriaceae bacterium
ACCCTTTACCATAACCAACACGATGACCTTTTTTATCAAAGCATAAAAGCGGTACAAATACGACATCAATATTGTTTGAAGCGATAGCGATACCATCAACAGGTTCGGGTATGTTCCATTTACTCTTTTTAATTTTGGTATTATCCGTCAACAAATAATTGGTCATTAAGCCTGTTTTAAAGTCACTTTTAGAAATGACAATATTCTTGTCTTTACCAGATAAAATATTCAGGATATATTCTGTGTTAACTTCTTTATGTTCTGCAATACTTAAGAACAGATGATAAAAATCATGTTCCCAAATTGGTTATTTCAGCAATTGATTCGCTATGTCTAAACTTAAATCTTCAATTTGCTCTGGAGCTAATACTTTGCGAAGTAACTTGTATTTTTCGCGAAGTTTTTGTTTTAACA
>CAXMOQ010000154.1:0-3857 GCA_964195015.1 uncultured Flavobacteriaceae bacterium
TATTCGGCACGACATGCGGGTCAGCAACGTGATGCGAATGATAACATAGATAAGCTTTTAAAAGTGCTTGAAAACAAACCTAATAGAGCGGCGCAGTTTAAAACGGTTATTGCTTTACATCTTAATGGGAAGCTCGAAACTTTTACTGGCATTTGCAAAGGCGACATTACTACCATAAAAAAAGGTGATAAGGGCTTTGGTTATGATCCCATTTTTCAACCATTAGGATGCAATCAGACCTTTGCCGAGCTACCATTAGAAGAAAAAAACAAAATAGGGCATCGTGGTAAAGCCGTTTCACAACTTGTGGCCTTTTTAAATAAACAGACTTAAAAAAATTAAAACCCCACTAAAATTAATTAGTAGGGCTTTTTCACAAACTGGACTTGCAACAAAAAAGTGGACAATTAATTGCGAGATTTAAGCAGCGAGGCATTTTATTTTACAACTAAAAAGGGCATTTACACTTCAAATAAAGTCAATAGCTCTCTGTTTTGCTTTTAAAGGTTATTAAATATATTAAATCCGTCTCTTAGATTTAACCCTTTAAAAGTTCACTTTTTGCTGACGTCTAACAATTTCTTTTATGTTATCGATAATCTTATTAGAGCTGTAAAACTTAAATCTATTGCATAAAAAACCCACAACTTAAAAGCTGTGGTTCTTAACTTTTATTTCTTACTCGATACGCCACCAGTTACAAACTGGCGGGAGCGCACACGAGGGAACAGCGGGGATTTTTCACTCTTTCCCTTATATGGGACACTTTGTTTTAAAAGTGTTGTAGAGAGAGGTCGGCATCGTGTGAAAACAGTAAATCAATACATTATAGTTTTGAATTTTATTTAAATTACTGTTTATCAATATATTATAGTTTACTACAAATCATAAATAAAAATGTATCTTTGCCGACTGAAACCCAAAATAATATGAGTTTTTAAATTCCTCAGAGTGAGGATGTGTTACTAGAAGTTTAGGTTAAGTATGTCGATTCGCTTCTTTATGTAACACCACATAACATAATCGAATACTTAAATTTAAGAATGAACGCATTCCAAAAACTTGGACTTGAAGCCGAATTGCTTCAAGCCATTACCGACTTGGGTTTTGAAACACCAAGTGAAGTACAAGAAAAATCAATTCCAATTTTATTAGAACAAGACACCGATCTTGTGGCATTGGCACAAACAGGAACAGGTAAAACTGCTGCTTTTGGGTTTCCAATGCTTCAAAAAATAAATATTGAAAGCCGCACAACACAAGGGCTTATTTTATCGCCAACGCGGGAATTGTGCATGCAGATTACAAACGAGATTAAACAATATGGTAAACACTATAAAGGTCTTAATGTGGTTGCTATTTATGGTGGCGCCAGTATTACAGATCAGGCCAGAGATGTGAAAAAAGGCGCACAAATTATCGTGGCTACACCTGGACGAATGAAAGATATGATTAGCCGTAGATTGGTTGATATTTCTAAAATTGAATACGCTGTTTTAGATGAAGCCGATGAAATGCTAAACATGGGATTCTATGAAGATATTACCGATATCCTTTCGCATTCACCAGAGGATAAAAACACCTGGTTATTTTCGGCTACAATGCCAAAAGAGGTATCGACTATTGCTAAAAAGTTTATGCATAGCCCTATTGAAATTACAGTAGGAAACAAAAACGAAGGTACAAACCAAGTGTCGCATGAGTATTATCTGGTAAACTCAAGAGACCGATATCAGGCTTTAAAACGACTGGCAGATGCAAATCCGGATATATTCTCGGTGGTTTTTTGCCGTACAAAACGTGACACTCAAAAAGTCGCAGAACAACTTATTGATGATGGTTACAATGCTGGAGCTTTACATGGTGATTTAAGCCAAAATCAGCGCGATTTAGTCATGAAATCGTTTAGAAATAAACAAATACAAATGCTTGTGGCTACCGATGTGGCTGCACGCGGTATTGATGTCGAAAATATTACACACGTTATTAATTACCAGTTACCAGACGAAATTGAAACCTATACCCATAGAAGCGGACGTACAGGACGTGCCGGCAAAACTGGAATCTCTATGGTTATAGTCTCAAAAAGTGAGGTTCGTAAAATAAAAAGTATTGAACGTATTATTAAAAAAGATTTTGACAAAAAGGACATTCCTAGCGGGATGGCAATTTGCGAAGTACAGTTAATGTCGCTAGCAAACAAAATCCATAATACCGAGGTCAATCACGAAATTGATAAGTATTTAGAAAATATCAATCTGTTATTTGAAGATAGCTCGAAAGACGAATTGATTAAAAAATTCTTTTCGGTTGAGTTTACAAGATTCTTTAACTATTATCAAAAAACCAAAGACCTAAATGCACCAGCACATCAAAGTGGTGAGCGTGATGGCGGCATGAGTGAAAATGCGACACGTTTCTTTATTAATGTTGGTAGTAAAGATGGCTACGATTGGATGAGTTTAAAAGATTTCCTTCGTAACAATTTAGAACTTGGTCAAGATGATGTTTTTAAAGTCGATGTAAAAGAGAGCTTCTCATTTTTCAATACAGAAACTACCATAAAACAGAAAGTTCTGGACTTCTTTACAGATTATAAGCACAATGGTCGCTTTGTAAATGTTGAAATTACCGAAAACAAAGGTGGTGGAGATAGAAACAGAGGTCGTGGTGGAAGACGAAACGATTTTAGAAAACGCAGTGATGACAGACGTGGTGGTGATAGACGCTCTAGCTCAAGACAAGGTGATTCTGGCAACCGAAGTGAAAGAAGAAGTAGTGATAATTCGTCAAGGTCAAGACGCTCAAATTCCGATTTTAAATCTGGAAATTCTAACGCATCCAGACCAAGACGTTCCAGACGATAGGCAACGACCTTGTTAATTTTAAGTCAAATTTATATGCAATACAAGTTTTATACTTTTAGTTTATTACTTTTATGACATAATTTTTATAGATGAAAAATCAACTGCTTCTATTTACATTTTTAGTGACTACCGTATTTTGCTATGCTCAAGAGGTGACTAAAATAAACGGAATTGTTATAGATTCGGCTGATGAATCTCCACTTGAAAGTGTTAATATTATAAACATAAATCAAGTAAAGGGGACAACGACGAATGCTAATGGAGAATTTGAAATTTCGGCTAAAGCAAACGATACCATTCATTTTTCTTATTTAGGATTTAAATCCATTCGAGTTCGAGTTACTAATGACTGGATAAAATTTGGGAGTTCAAAAATTGCATTAACAGAGCTTGCTTTGGCACTTGAAGAAGTGGTTGTAAACCAATTAAAACTCACAGGGTATCTTGAAGTAGATATTAAACAAGTCCCTATTAATACAGGTTCTCGTTACAGTATTTCCGGGCTTCCTAGCACAGGTTACGAATCCAGAACACCAAGTGCTTTAACTAAAATATTAGGTTCTATTTTTAATCCAGCCGATTTTTTATATAATATGTTTGGCAGGAAGCCTAATGAAATGCATAAGCTTAAAAAAATGAAGCAAGATGACGAAATACGAACCATTTTAGCCACACGCTTTGATCGTGAAATGTTAACGGTCTTGTTGCAAATAGATCGTGTGGATCTGGATCTTATTATAAGTGAATGCAACTACTCTAAAGATTTTGTTCGTACGGCAAATGATCTGCAAATTCTCGATGCCATAAGTGAGTGCTATGAAGAATACAAGATCTTAAGCCGAGGAAGAACTAATAGATTATAATTTAATAAAGCACAAAAATAAGAGGCTGTCTGAAAAGTCATTCTATTTTGATTTGTCAGGTTGAGCTTGTCCAAACCAATATTGATTATCAATACATTAAAAATATTTCGACAAGCTCAATATGACA
>CAXMOQ010000155.1:0-3623 GCA_964195015.1 uncultured Flavobacteriaceae bacterium
GTATCCTTCGTTAAAAAATGAAACCATAGCTATTGCTATGCTTAATTTTTTTGTCTTGTATAAATGAAAAATAATTCAATTTCTTATAGCTCATTTTCAAATTCATTTGGTATTATTGGATTTTTCTTTAACGAGTTCGTCTTCGAATAACATACGAATGGATGGCGTATAGCTATCATCGTACTGTCCTTTTTTTACTGCTATAATAAAAGCTATAAAAAAACCAACAGCTACAATAATGCTTATAGCTAGTAATAAATAAATAACGCTCATACCTACCTGAATTTAAAGTTCAAAAATAATTTCATGTGTTCTTATAAAAAATGATATTTATCATGTTTGTTTATTTGTAGTCATTCTAATTTTCGTCCTAAACTATTGGTTGCAATGGTTGTAAAAACAACAATACTTATAGAGCTTAATGGCATTAAAATAGCTGCAACCACAGGCGCTAATTGCCCGGTGACTGCAAAATATAATCCGATGATATTATATAAAAACGAAAGCACAAAGCTCCATTTAATGATTTTTATAGCTGATTTTGAAGCGTTTATATAACGCCCTAGCTGATTGAATTTTGAAGCATCCAAAATGGCATCGCAAGCTGGAGAGAACACATTCACGTTTTCCGAAATAGCAATCCCAACATTACTTTGTGCCAAAGCACCAGCATCATTTAATCCGTCGCCAACCATTAAAATATTGGCGCCTTCAGTTTGATGGTATTTTATATACTCCAATTTGTCTTCCGGCTTCTGATTAAAAAGTAATTTTGTTTTAGTAGGAAGCAACTTTATTAAATTCGCTTTTTCACCTTCATTATCGCCTGAAAGAATGACCAGATCATATTCCTTTTTTAAATTATTAAACAAACTCGATAAGCCTTTTCTGTAGGCATTATTAAAAGTAAATTTTCCTTTATACGTATTATTTGTACTAACGTGTACAGCAGTTTTCAAGGTAGCTGTATCAGATGTTTGTCCAACAAAAGGTGCAGAACCAATTTTTATGTATTCAGATTTGTAACGGGCTTCAATACCTTTACCTATGTGTTCTTCGTAAGTATCTAAGGTTATAATATCATGTTCTTCTAAAAGATTATACAACGATCGGCTCAACGGATGATTTGAACCTCGTAAAGTGTTTTTCAATAAAACTTCGTCATTTGTGGAAAGTTCTAATCCATCGTAATTAATTCGTGTTTGTTTATTTGCAGTTATAGTTCCTGTTTTATCGAAAATAACGGTATTGATCTTTGCTAACTGTTCAATGACACTGGCATTTTTTAAATAGAACTTTTTCTTTCCTAATATGCGCAATAAATTTCCGAAGGTAAAGGGAGCAGACAAGGCAATGGCACAAGGACAAGCTATAATCAATACTGCGGTGAATACGTTAAGCGCTTTACTGGCATCGGTTACTAACCAGAAAACTGTGGCTATTATGGCTATTGATAATATGGCAATCGTAAAATGCTTACTAATGCTATTGGTTAATGAGGTAAATGCATCTTCTTTGTTGGCTTTAAACACATCGTTGCTCCAGAGTTGTGTAAGATAACTTTGCTCTATCGATTTTAAAACATCGACTTCTATAATACCGTCAAGTTGCTTGCCACCTGCAAACAATTTATCACCGGATTTTTTCGAAACTGCTTCCGATTCTCCTGTTACAAAGCTATAATCTATACGTGCATTTCCTTTTATTAAAATAGAATCAACCGGAATGAGTTCTTCGTTTCTGATTAGTAATCGGTCACTTTTTTCAATATCGTAAACCTGAATGGATTCCTCTTTGCCTTCCGAAGAGATTTTAGTGATCCCAATAGGGAAATACGATTTGTAATCGCGTTCGAACGATAGGAATGCATAGGTTTTCTGCTGAAAGAATTTACCCAGTAATAAAAAGAATACCAAGCCAGTTAGGCTATCGAAAAAACCTGTGCCTAGGTCAAAAATAATTTCGGCAGTACTTCTTATAAATAATACTAAAACACCTAAAGCTATTGGTACATCAATATTTAATAATTTAGATCGTAAACCCTTAATTGCCGATATAAAATAATCTTGAGCCGAATAAAACACGACCGGAAGCGAGAAAGCAAACATGAGCCATCTAAATACGGGTTTGTATTGTTCCAGCCAAAAACCATCAACTTGAAAATATTCCGGAAATGATAGGAACATGACATTACCAAAGGCAAAGCCGGCAATACCAAGTTTATAAATTATCGATCGGTCTATTTGTTTTTTGCCGACATCATAATCGTCTAAACTAATATATGGTTCGTAGCCAATACTGCTTAATAATTTTACCATATTTTTTAGGTCAAGCGACTCACTATTAAATGTAATCCGAACTGTTTTTTTTCCGAAGTTCACAATAGATGAGCTTACCGAAGGCTGTAGTTTATTCAAATTTTCTAATATCCAAATACATGAACTACAATGAATGTGTGGAATATAGAGTGTGATAATTTGAGTTTTATCATCGTTAAATTCTAAAAGTTTTTCGGCTATTTTAGCGTTATCAAGAAAATCGTATTTCCCTTCAATCTCTATAGGCGTTGCACCAGGAGCTTGTTGTAAATCGTAGTAACAAGTAAGGTCGTTTACAGAAAATATTTCGTAAACGGTCTTGCAACCATAACAACAAAACAATTTATCGTCGAAAGTAACTGGTGAAGACTCTACATCTAAACCACAGTGGAAACATGATTTATGCCCCATAATATTTGCTCATTTATACCTGTTGCAAAGATTAGTAAGATAGTAAATAATAAAATATGATATTTGTCATGTTTTAGCTATTTTTACAAAACTTCAAAAAAAAACGAACTGGCTAATCAACAACTTAATGTTTTAATTCCTACATATTATCATTCAGGTCATGGAACACATTTTGATGGCTTCATGAAACAAAGGGAAAGTAGGCAAATGAATCGCGTTCCATCATTCTATAACAATCTTTTGCCTTAATCCTGAAAGTGTCTTTTTAAATCATTTAATTCTACCTACAGCGCAGCTCACATAAGATTTTACTTTCTTTGTTAAGTTGTTTTTTTCTCCAAATGGAGGATAGCCGAGTTTGGAAAGTTCTTTCTTTACTATTTCTAAATCCTTTTTTGCTTCGTATTCAAAATCTACCTTCGCATCTATGATAGAAATAGACACTTCTGTAATGTTTTTTAATCTCGAAAGTTTATCGATAATAGTAGCTTCGCATCCGACACATTTTAAGTTTTGAATATATAGTGTTGCCTTCATAATGTTAATTTTTTATCAAGAATAATTCCAAAACACGTTCATATAATGATAAAATAATCAAAGAATGAACACATTGAATCATTATAAATTTTCAGGTTGATCTTCAATATTTTTTTTATTGAACGTATAACTAATACCAACCATGATCATAGATGTTTTCATATCATAAGATACTTCACTGCCGGGTATTGCACCATAGGGTGGAGAACTCTGAATAAACATTGGGTTGAGTACTTGCCCCGTAGTTTTACCTCCACTGGATCCGTGATGATATACAGCATCTAAAGAGAATCGATCACTGGCTTTATAACTAAATCCAAACTGAAAGGCATTCTTAATTATTGCTGTTGCAGGGAT
>CAXMOQ010000156.1:0-3608 GCA_964195015.1 uncultured Flavobacteriaceae bacterium
ACGGTTCTATTTTTAAATGATAAGTAAGCAAAAAAGAAACGGTTTATATGCGACATCTTAAAACTTAATTGGTATAATGTATGTGTTCCGGCGGTTTCTAAACTGTAAAGTTCTAAATAGAACTACTATTTATCACCATCCTTCTCGGCTTCACCATCCGGCATTAATTTATTAAGAATAGAATACACCGGGCAGAACTTGGTAACCGGACTCAAGATCTGAAGTATGGCTACAGCGCCGGCCAAATAAAGCCATCGCATATCAAAAGTTACTGCAAGAACAATACTTAACATGTACAGAACGCCAACTATGGCATCATGCAGTCTAATTTTGGTTATTGTGTGTTTTGTTTCCATGAGTTAGTGTTATAGTTGTTTTAAAATCGAAACTAAACGGATGATACAACCTCTTCTCTGGCATCCAATCCAAAGTCATGTGCAACAGCATTATACCAATCCTCGTCATTAGCAGCATGCCAATCTACCCATGCTTCATCATTAAGAGATTCTCGCCAGCCTAAAAATGGTTCAGCATCTGGTCCAACAGGATGTCTTAAGGTCCAACCGCTACTCTCGGCAACTTCCAAAATCTTATCGGCAACTAACGAAGCATCAGTCGGGTTTTTTAGCGATGCATTAAAAAGCCCCGCAAAGCGTTTTGCATTATTCGATGTCGAATTTTTATTCTTCTCTATCCCTATATCGCGTGCCATATCGGTATTAATAACACCAGGTTCAATAATTTTCACGTGAATATTAAACGGTTTTGCTTCCTGTGCAAGTGCTTCACTTAAGGCTTCCAGAGCAAATTTAGAAGCAGAATAGGGAGCCAAAGGGGTACACGAAATATGACCCGCAACCGAAGCCACATTTATAATACAACCGGTACGTTTTTCCCGCATCTGTGGTAATATGGCTTTTACACAACGAATAACGCCAAAATAATTGGTTTCCATAACCGCTTTGAATTCCGACATATCTAGATCTTCTATGGTACCGTGGCGTTCTATCCCAGCATTGTTTACAAGCACATCTACCAAACCATGCTCATTTTGTATTTGAGCCATAGCCTGTGTAACCGATGCATCAGAGTTCACATCCATTTTCAGCATGCTAATGGGCAAAGACTCTTCTTGTATTTTACTTTTAAGCGCAGTGGCGCCTTCTGGGTTTCGCATCGTGGCAAAAACCTTGTAACCAGCTCTTCCAAAGGCAAGAGCAGTATCATAGCCAATTCCGCGATTGGCACCTGTAATAATTACTGATTTCATATCTTCCTATTTTAGTGTAGGATAAGAATTCAAGGAAAGGAGCTTAATAGACTTAATTTTCAGATAGTTAAATTACGATTTTTAAATTTAAAATATATTGTTGTTAGGTAAAAAATGATTTATTTGCTTAAAACATAGAATTATAAAATTTTTAAAAAATGAATCCCATGCTTTTATAAGTTTTTAAAATGTTGGTTTTCTGAAAAAATATGAATGTTAAACATATTGTTTATCAGTTAGTTAAAGCCAAGTCTCTATTCTTTGCTCTAAAAGCGCAGCGGTCTAACATCTTTTATTGGACATGAGTCATTTTTAAAACAAACCAGAAATGTTGCCGTCGTTATCTATCGAAATATTTTCGGAAGATGGATGGGCAGGCAAACCTGGCATTCTCATAATATTCCCTGCAATTGGAATTATAAAGCCTGCACCTGCTGCAATTTCAATTTCTCGAATTATAATTTTAAAACCTTCTGGACGACCTAATAGTTTTGGATTGTCCGAAAGAGATTTTTGTGTTTTTGCAATACAAACAGGAAGATTTTCTAATCCAAGTTCGGCGATAGTTATTAAGTTTTTTCTTGCTTTGGCGTCATATTCAACACCATCGGCACCGTAAATTTTGGTGGCAATGGTATCAATTTTCGATTTAACATCCATATTCCAATCATACAAAGGTTTGAAATTAGATTGCCCTTCTTCAACCACTTCAATAACATGCTTCGCTAAATCTAAAGCACCTTCGCCACCTTTTGCCCAAACTTCAGCGAGGGCTACTCTTATGTTGTTTTTGTTAGCATATGCTTTTATAACCTCTATTTCGTCATCGCTATCGGAGACAAATCGGTTAATAGCAATAATTGGTGTAATGCCAAATTGTTTTACATTTTCTATATGCTTTTCAAGGTTTGGTAATCCTAGTGTTAAGGCTTCTACGTTAGGTATGGTTAGCGATTTTAAATCGGCACCGCCATGATATTTTAATGCCCTGATCGTTGTAGTTAAAATCACGGCTTTTGGTGCAATTCCAGCACTCTGGCATTTAATATCCAGAAATTTTTCAGCGCCTAAATCCGCACCAAAACCGGCTTCGGTAACAGTATAGTCCGATAAGGTCATGCCCATTCTAGTAGCAATAACCGAGTTGGTGCCTTGGGCAATATTGGCAAATGGGCCACCATGAATAATGGCAGGATTCCCTTCAATGGTTTGTACTAAATTGGGTTTAATAGCATCTTTTAGCAGTGCCGCCATGGCACCTTCAACTTTTAAATCCCTACAATAAACAGGTTCTTTTTTAAAAGTATAACCAATAAAAACATTCCCTAAACGTTTTCTAAGATCGGCCAAATCATCCGAAAGGCATAAAATGGCCATGATCTCTGATGCTGCCGTAATATCAAATCCAGTCTCTCTGGGTACGCCAGACGTTGTTCCACCTAAACCAACGACGATGTTTCTAAGAGCCCTGTCGTTCATATCGATGACGCGTTTCCATACCACAGTTCTAGCATCAATACCTAGTGAATTTGTTTTGCTTTGGATGTTATTATCGATAACAGCCGATAACAAATTATGCGCTTTCTCAATAGCAGAAAAGTCGCCGGTGAAGTGCAGGTTAATGTCTTCCATAGGCAAAACTTGAGAGTAGCCACCACCAGTTGCACCGCCTTTTATTCCAAAAACAGGGCCTAGGGAAGGCTCTCGCAAAACAACAATGGTTTTTTTGTCAAGCCTATTTAAGCCTTCCGAAAGCCCAATAGACATGGTTGTTTTGCCCTCGCCAGCAGGTGTTGGCGAGATCGCTGTTACCAAAATAAGATTATTCTGTTTTACTTTCTCTTTGTCAATTTTAGAAAGCGGTAACTTCGCTTTATACTTGCCGTACATTTCGATGTCGTCAATATCCAAACCAAGTTTTTCGGCAATTACGGTGATATTTTGAAGTTTAATTTGTTTTGCTATTTGTAAATCATTCATATGGCTTTATGCTTTATGTGCTACTTTTTTATAAGCTAATAAAAGTACTAAAAACTTTCTTATAGTTTTTTGTTTTGATGTATTCAGAATTATGTGTTGAAATAATGAATCCACTTCTTTTTAAAATAACCTGTATAGATATTTTAGGACGTGTCATATAAAGAAGAAAAAGTTGATCTTTGTGTGGAAACGCAACCTCAAATGGCTAAAAAGAAATTCACTTTAAAACCACCAGGCACAGAAACTGTGCAAAAAGCACTGCAAGAAGCAGAGCTGAAGATAAAAGCATTAAATACAATGATTGATGTTGCTGAAGAAAACCTCAAAATTGATATTAGAAAAAAGTCTGGTGCCAAAC
>CAXMOQ010000157.1:0-3560 GCA_964195015.1 uncultured Flavobacteriaceae bacterium
ATACACCTATTTCCGAGCTTGGTTTTGCGGGTATCGCCGTTGGTTCTACAATGACAGGGAATAGACCTATCGTAGAGTTTATGACCTTTAACTTTGCGTTGGTAGGGATTGATCAAATTATAAACAATGCTGCGAAAATAAGACAAATGTCTGGCGGACAGTTTAAATGCCCAATTGTATTTCGTGGCCCTACGGGCTCTGCCGGACAATTAGGTGCCACACACTCACAAGCCTTTGAAAGTTGGTTCGCCAATACACCAGGATTAAAAGTTGTTGTACCTTCTAATCCGTATGATGCAAAAGGACTATTAAAGTCAGCCATTCGTGATGACGACCCCGTTATTTTCATGGAAAGCGAACAAATGTATGGTGATAAGGCCGAAGTGCCTGAAGGCGAATATACTATTCCGCTTGGTGTTGCCGATATTAAACGCACAGGAAACGATGTCACCATAGTTTCTTTTGGTAAGATCATTAAAGAAGCCTATAAAGCTGCTGACGCCTTAGAAGAAGAAGGTATCTCATGTGAGATTATTGATTTGCGTACAGTTAGTCCATTGGATATTGATGCAGTTTTAAATTCGGTTAAGAAGACAAACCGATTGGTAATTTTAGAAGAAGCCTGGCCGTTTGGTAATGTTTCAACAGAAATCACATACCAAGTGCAGTCACAAATTTTCGATTATTTAGACGCTCCAATTATAAAAATTAACACGGCCGATACACCGGCACCTTACTCGCCAGTATTATTTGCAGAATGGTTGCCAAACAGTAACGATGTTATTAAGGCTGTTAAAAAAGTAATGTATAAATAAAACATAAGATTTCACGTTATATAGACTTCATCTTCCATCGGCAGACAGGTTAGCACGATTGTTGGTGAAGTTTTTTTTTATTATGAACTTAAAGCTACTTTGTATTTTCTTTTTCTTCGGAATTTTTTCGACCATTGCCCAAACAAAGGTAAGCGGTCACGTATATGATGAAAACAACGAACCAGTATCGTTCTCCAACGTGATATTTAAAGGTTCTTCGGAAGGGACAATAACAGACGAAAATGGAAGATTCTACCTCGAATCCTATCAAAACTGGAAAGATGTCATTGTTTCCTTTATTGGCTATGAAACCATCGAAATCCAACTTGAAAAAAAAGTAAATTATAATCTGGGGTTTACTCTTAAAGAAGAAACAGCACAACTTGATACCGTGGTCATTATTTCAGGGAAGCAATGTAAAAAAGAGGCTGAAAACCCTGCCATAGCAATATTAAAAAAAATATGGGAGCATAAACGTAAAAATGGTTTAAAACAATTTAAACAATACGAATATGACAAGTACGAAAAGGTAGAATTCGATATTAACACTATTGATAGTGCTCTAATGAAAGGCAAACTTTTTAGAGGCATGGAATTTGTTTTTAACCAAGTAGACACCTCTAGAGTTACCGGAAAAACCTACTTGCCCATGTTTGTTAATGAAGCAGTATCAAGAGTTTATGGCGATAATATAATTAATAAGGAAAAAGAGGAATTAAAAGGCAATAAAAACTCTGGCTTTAGCGATAACCAAATTATTATTGACTTTGTTGACGACTTATATTCCGATTATAATGTCTACGATAATTACCTGAAGTTTTTCGATAAAAGTTTTGTGAGCCCGCTATCTACAACGGGCGTAAGTACTTATAATTATGTATTGTCCGATAGCGCGTTTATAGACAATAAATGGTGCTATAATATTATTTATTATCCAAGACGTAAAAACGAATTGACGTTTAAAGGAGATTTTTGGGTTAGCGATTCGACATACGCCATAAGGGAAATTAATTTGCAAGCTTCGAAAAGTGCGAATATAAATTGGGTAAAAGAAATTTATATCGAGCAGGAGTTTGAAGTTTTAAATGACTCCTTATTTCTTGTAAAACGCGATTATATGATGTCCGATTTCGCTTTTAATAAAAAGGAAAAATCAAGAGGTATTTATGGTAAGCGCACCACCATGTATAATGACTATGTGTTTGATAAGGAAAAGGATAAAAAATTCTACGAGGAGGAGGTTTATTATTACGATAAAGATGTTTACGATAGGGACAATGCATTTTGGGAAGCGAATAGGCTAGAGGCTTTAAGTAAAGATGAGATAGGTATTTACAAAATGTTAGATACTTTAAAAACCGTCAAGAAGTTTAAACAGATATATAATCTGGGAAGCATTTTAACCTCGGGATATGTTGAGTTTAATAAACTACCTCTGGATTACGGCCCTATCTTTTCGACCTTTGGATTTAATGAAGTTGAAGGCTTACGCATCCGTACAGGAGGCAGAACCTACTTTGGCAGAAACGATTTATGGCGTTTGGAAGGTTTCCTTGCTTACGGATTTAGAGATGATAAATTCAAATACGGCATTTCAGGAAAATGGTTACTAGATAAAAAGAACAGGCTTATTATTTCTGGAGGGAATCGTCGCGATATAGAGCAAATAGGCGCTAGTCTTACCACATCTACCGATGTTTTGGGCAGGAGCTTGGCATCTTCCTCACTTTTTGCGAAAGGATCCAATGATAAATTATCAGCTATAAATTTAACGAGTCTTGCTGTAGAAATGGAACCTTGGCGCAATGTTATTTTTAGGCTAGGAGCAAACTATAGAACTTTAGAATCGGCGTCAGAAACTTTTAGCTTGGATTATTATGATCCTGCATCTCCTACCGGAATCTCATCCGAAGTCAAAGAATTTGAAACAACGTTCTCTGTATCTTTTTTCCCAAAACGAAAAATGACAGGTTTTGGTGTAGAACGTCATGAAGCCAACGATAATTTCGCGAATATTTTTGCACAGATAAGTCGTGGCGATAAAGACATGTTTAAAAGTGATTTTGATTATACTAAAGTGCAACTTTCCTATTTTCAACCTTGGCAACTAGGTGGTTTGGGGCGATTATACTCGACCATTGAGGCAGGAAAGACCTTTGGGGATGTGCCTTTAGGCTTATTAAGTATTGTACCTGGAAATCAGTCTTACTTTTCTATATACAATACATTCTCACAATTGGATTACTATGAATTTGTAACCGATACCTATACATCTCTGCACCTTCAGCATAGTTTTAATGGTCGTTTCTTTTCAAGAATTCCATGGCTTCGTAAATATAATTTGCGTGGTATCGTGAGTTTTCGTGGTGTTTGGGGAGAGATTTCCGAAGAGAACAAAGCGTTGAATGCTTCTGGTTTAATATACAAGGCGCCTACTGACAAAATATATTGGGAATACAGTGTTGGCGTTGGAAACATTTTTAAAATCTTTCGTATCGACTTTAATTTTAGAGGCAACTATCTCGATAATCCTGATGCTAGAAAATTTGGGGTTACTGGTACCTTTGGGTTCCATTTTTAATGCCAATTGCTGAATATTAAACAAATTGCATTAATTCTTTACGGTATGTAAATAGTAGGGTACTGAAATTGTTGAATTAAAGAGAGGGTATTTTTTGGATATATTCGATGTGTTTTGGTGGTATTTATAAGGGTTTTTGGGAGATGGTTGTATATCACTTGAGG
>CAXMOQ010000158.1:0-3375 GCA_964195015.1 uncultured Flavobacteriaceae bacterium
CGACAGATAGTTGTTTTGTCACTTGTGGAATCCGCTCGAAACCAGAAGATAAGATTTCAATCTCACGTCTTTCAAGTTCTGCTTGTATGGCGCCAAAACTTTCAAAAGGCGCATAGATTAAAATGCCATCATCGTCGGCAAAAACTTCTTCGGCTCCAAAATCTATAAACTCTAACTCGATTTCTTCAGGGTCAAGACCGTCGCTCGGGATTCTGAAATTACTAGTATGGTCGAACATAAACACAACAGACCCCGAAGTGCCTAAACTGCCATCACATTTATTAAAATAACTGCGCACATTGGCAACGGTTCGTGTGTTATTATCGGTTGCAGTTTCGACAAGTATTGCTATACCATGTGGCGCATAGCCTTCAAATAAAACTTCTTTATAATCGCCTTGACCTTTTTCACTTGCTTTTTTAATGGCGCGTTCTACATTGTCTTTAGGCATATTTACAGCCTTTGCATTTTGAATTACAGCGCGTAAACGCGAATTACTAGCTGGATCTGGACCACCTTCTTTAACAGCCATAACAATGTCTTTACCAATGCGTGTAAAAGCCTTGCTCATAGCCGACCAACGTTTCATTTTACGTGCTTTACGAAATTCAAAAGCTCTTCCCATAGTTTAAGTTAAAAGTTATAAGTATTTAAAGTGTCTAAAGTTGACAACTTGTCGCAAAATTAAAAAGGCTGACTACAAAAACAAATGTATAGATGACATATTTATTAATAGAACACAGATGGTGTGGATTTTAAATAGAATCAACGAAAAAAATCATTTAAACCGGTGTCATTAGTGTTGCAAATTAGCAAGTACTGTAAACGGTTACTGCCAACCGAATACTTTTTTTATTCCTCTGGTTCTACAATAGTTTCAATGGCTTCGGCAAGCTTAAAATCTTTGTCTGTGACACCACTGGCATCATGCGTAGATAGCGAGATCGTAAGCACGTTATACACATTAGACCAATTTGGATGATGGTTTAGCGCTTCGCACTCAAACGCAATACGGCTCATAGCGCTAAAGCAGTCTTTAAAATTTTCAAATTCAAATTCGGCATGAATGGCATCATCATAATATTCCCAATCCGGGAATCTTAAGAGGCGTTTTTCGATATCTTGTTCTGAAAGTTTACTCATGATGTTATATGTTTTTATGTGTAATTAAATTTAAGCATTTTTTATGTTTAAATGCAGCTATACAATCAATTCGGTTAAAATATCCTGACTTAAAAGCTGTAAGTGCTTTGGTAAAGGGTTAGTTTTTGGTAAAACTGCCAAATATCTATCGTCATTTGTGGTGTAAACCTGTTTAAAAATGGGTTTATGATTTCCCAGAGATTTAATAATCTCTTTTATAAAATCGTCATGGTGCACCAAATCTTTGCTGCCCAAATGAAAAACACCAGCTTTATTTCGGTTAATGATATAATGAATTTGTTGCGTGACTTTGGTATCGGTCGTCACGTTAATTATTAAATTAGGAAAGACCTCAATGGAGGTTTCATCCCGTAAATGCTGTATAATTTCCTTTATTCTTGGCGATTGCGCTCCAAAAACCATGGGCAATCGTATTACTGCAACTTGCCGTTTAGCTAAGCGTAATAACATATTTTCGATTTTAATTTTAAAATGCCCATAAATGCTATTACTTAATGTTTTGTCCTGCTCGTAACTTGGAAATTTGCTATACCCATCAAATACATTGGCAGATGATAAGAAGATGAGTTTACTTTTGCTGATTTTTAAATAGTCTACAAGATGCTGATGGGCTACAATCTGTGAGGCAAAATCACCACGAAGTGCCGAAATAATGATGGTTGGTTTAACGATTTCGAGAACTTCAAAAACATCATCTTCTTCTATGTTATATTGAAAAAAATGTTGATTCTTTTCGAAGTCTTTGTGTGGTGTTCTGTAAGTGCCAAAAGTTCTAAAATAAGCACAAAGCTCTTTGTAGATGGCATTGCCAAGAAATCCGCTTGCGCCTAAAATTAATATTCTATGTTTACTGTTTCTCTCCTTCATTATATAATTACAACTATTTAAAAAACAAAGCTAACGGTCATGCTGAGCTTGTCGAAGTATTTTGTATTTGAGTTAATCAAGATAGTTTTCGACAGGCTCAAACTGACAATATACTTAATAATTTTTTAGATGTTTTTACCCTTTATAAAATGGAAGTTTTACCACAGTTGCCGGCACAGCATTTTTACGTATTTGAATATGTATTTTGCTATCAACACTTGCAAAAATTGTTGGGACATAGCCTAAACCAATACCTTTATTTAGTGAAGGCGACATCGTGCCAGAGGTCACTTCTCCAATTTTGTTACCGTTACCATCAACAATATCGTAGCCTTGACGCGGAATACCACGTTCGTCAATTTCGAAGGCAATTAATTTACGTTCTGCACCGCGCCCTTTTTCAGCTTTAAGTGCTTCAGAATTATTAAAGGTTTTTGTGAATTTTGTAATCCATCCCAAACCAGCTTCAATAGGCGAGGTCGTTTCATTTATATCATTACCGTATAAGCAATATCCCATTTCTAAACGCAAGGTATCACGAGCCGCCAAACCAATGGGTTTAATGCCATATTCGGCGCCAGCTTCAAATACCTTATCCCAAATTTGTTGAGCTTCACTATTCTTACAATAAATTTCAAAACCGCCGCTACCTGTATAACCTGTAGCCGAAATGATCACGTTTTCGATACCGGCAAAATCGCCAACAACAAAATTGTAGAATTTAATTTCGGATAAATCATGACTCGTTAAGGATTGCATCGCTTCGATAGCTTTAGGCCCTTGAATGGCTAAAAGCGAATAGTTTTCCGAAATATCTCGCATGCCTGCTCCAACATCATTTTTAGATTGAATCCAATTCCAATCCTTTTCAATATTACTGGCATTTACCACCAGTAAATAGGTTTCTTCCTTAACTTTATAAACAATTAAATCGTCCACAATACCACCATCATCATTCGGGAAACAGCTGTATTGCGCTTTGCCAATAGTAAGTTTTGAAGCATCGTTACTACAAACTTTCTGGATTAAATCTAATGCATGCTCGCCTTCGACTAAAAATTCACCCATGTGCGAGACATCAAACACACCAACGGTATTCCTAACCGTTTCATGTTCGGCGTTTATACCTTCATATTGCACTGGCATATTGTATCCTGCAAAAGGCACCATTTTTGCGCCAAGGGCTTCGTGTGTTTTAGTTAAGGCAGTATTCTTCATATTTATTTTCCGTGTCAGCGGAAATCTTTTAAATTAATAATCTGTTTTATTGAACAATTATAAATTCGTAAATCGTAATTCCGAAACCGGAAATATTTACCGCAAATGTATCGAAAATTATCGATT
>CAXMOQ010000159.1:0-3322 GCA_964195015.1 uncultured Flavobacteriaceae bacterium
CTTGTCGAGATATAGTCCTTTTGACAATCAAAATCGGTCTCGACAAGCTCAACCTGACAACATAACTTTTAATGACTTTTTGGACAGGCTCGTCTATTTTAATGATTTGTAATTTCTATTTCCATTCTCAAACAATGTCCAGAAGGCCTGTAACCCTCGTTTCTTGCGTCTTGTTCTGATGAGAAAAACACACTATTTTCAGGCTTCATTCGTTTACCGGATTTGCACTGTAAAGTACCATATATTTTTAATTTAACATTGCCTCCAAATTGAATATTTTTGGCTTTTATGAGCTTTGCTAATGTTCTGGTATTAATCTCCGAATGACTAATCTCTTTATTGCTTTAAAGTGCTACGATTTGGCAAAACAGATCAGACAGTTCCTGTGGTCGACTAAAAAATGGTGAATGACTCGTTGGTAAACTATATACTTTTTCGCAGGATGTTTCGGTGTACATTTTCTTTTGAATAAATGGCGTTACGGCCTTGTCTTGTGTACATTCTATATAATATCTAGGAACGCTGCCATAGTTTTCTTCTGTTAACTGCAATGGTGTCATTCCAGATTCCACAGGCTCATGCCCCAATAAAAGCTTTGCCAATTCTGTTATATTTTCATCACAATCGTGATATAATCCTTCTTTATAAATTTCGGGTTTTAGGGTATGCGATTTTGAACTTTCATATCTCGTAACATAGGATTTTAGAACACCTTCCGTATCTTGTATTGAATATTCTCCTTGAGTCTTACCATTAGGAATTAAATAGGCCGCAAGATAGATCAGTTTTTCAATTTTGTTGGGGCGATATTCTGCAGCTTGAGAAATCATGATGCCATTTTTGCTATGCCCAACAAGAACCACTTTACGCTCAATACTATCGATGAGTTGGCATATCTTTTCGACGGTTGATCGCATGGTAACATCTTTAATTGGAGTTTTATCTCTTCCCATTCCTTGCAGATCAATAGCAAATACTTTATGCCCTTGTTTTTCTAATATTGGTTTAACTTTGTGCCAGTTCCAGGCACTATGCCAAGAACCGTGAATTAAAATAAATGTTTTCATTTCGGTATTTTTTTATTGATGTAAAATTGATGTAATTATAGGGTTATTAAAACTCGTTTCTTGCGGAGTTAAACATTCGTTTTGGATGCTTCCCAACCAATGATTGCAGATTTCCTTGTATTTCCCCATCTATAACCTCCAATGTTTCCTGAAGACTGAATAACACGATGACATGGGATTAAAAAAGCAATGGGATTATTGCCAATGGCCGTTCCTACTGCTCTTGATGCATTAGGTTTTTCAATGGTATTGGCAATGGTACCATAGGTGGTTAATTCTCCCATAGGTATTTTAAGCAGGGTCTCCCAAACTTTTAATTGAAATGGCGTCCCATTCAAATGGAGTTTAATTTGGTTCAATTTACTCCAGTCGTATTGAAAAATGAATAAAGCATTTTGCTGATTTAGATCCACCATTTGGTTATAATTCGCATTCGGAAAACGGGATTGTAAATCCATAAATGCCTGTTGTTCATTTTTGGTAAAAGCCATATGGCAAATGCCTTTAGATGTAGATGCCACAATTAAATTACCGAACGGACTTTCGGCAAAACTGTAATTAATACTTAATCGTTCGCCTCCATTTTTATATTCTCCTGGAGTCATGCCTTCAATATTGACGAACAAATCGTGAAGCCTCCCCGTGCCTGACAATCCTGTTTCGTGAGCAGTATCAAAAAGCGTTGCCTGCTTTTCTTTTAAAAGCTGTTTTGCATACTCCAAACTGATGTATTGCATGAATTTTTTGGGACTAACACCTGCCCAATCTGTGAATAATCTTTGGAAGTGATACGGACTTAAATGTACGGTTTCTGCGATGTCGTTTAAAGACGGTTGTTCTTTAAAATTCGTTTTTATATAATCGATAGCTTCGGCTATACGATCATAATTTATATGTTCCTGTTCGGTCATTTTAATTGAATTTTATAAGACAAAAGTATGTTACTTCTGAAGACCATAAAACCCGATTCTTGCTATATCGAATAAGGTAAACAAAGTTAAACGTTTTATTCTGGAAACTTTTCTCTAATCTTATCCAAACACAAATTATGAATACTGCCACTATGTGAATGTTTTTTGGACATATCAGGTTTGTATGTCCCATCTTGAACTTGTGCGCCTATTTGTTGATATGCTTCTCTAAACGACATACCATTAACTACTAAATTGTTGATGCTATCTACCGTAAACAAGTACTTATACTTGTCGTCGCTTAAATCGATTTCCTTAACTAGGACTTGCTGAATAGCGTAGTTGAAAATATCCAGAATATCTTTGACATCTTCAAAAGCATTGATCATATTTTCTTTCAATAGTTGAAAATCCCGATGATATCCACTTGGCAGGTTATTTGTAATAAAAATCATTTCGGTATGTAATGCCTGCATTTTATTGCACTTGCCTCTTATGAGTTCGAACACATCCGGGTTTTTTTTATGTGGCATGATACTACTTCCCGTGGTGAGTTCATCTGGAAACGAAATGAAATCAAAATTCTGACTCATATATAGGCAAATGTCCATCGCAAATCGGGATAATGTGTTGCACAAACTTCCAAAAGATGCGGCGATGGTTCTTTCGCTTTTCCCTCGACTCATTTGTGCCGCGACTACATTGTATTTTAAGGTTGAAAACCCTAATACTCTAGTTGTAAAATCTCTATCTATTGGAAACGAGCTCCCGTAACCTGCCGCAGAGCCTAACGGATTTTGATCCACCGTCTGTAAAGCAGCGTTCAGCATGTAAACATCATCAATCAATAATTCGGCGTAAGCTGAAAACCATAATCCGAAAGATGAAGGCATCGCCACCTGCAAATGGGTATAACCTGGAAGTAAACTTGCTTCATGCGTTTCGGCTAATTTCAATAAGGTGTCGAAGAAAACTTTAGATTTTTCTTTGACCAATTGGAGATTGCCTTTATAAAATAATTGTAATGCCACCAAAACCTGATCGTTTCGCGATCGCGCTGTGTGAATTTTTTTTCCAACTTCTCCCAATTGCTTGGTGAGTTCGAATTCGATTTTAGAATGCACGTCTTCAAATTGATCTTCAATAGTGAAAGTCCCTTCATCAATTTGTTGTTTCAAGACCTCTAACCCCTTTTCTAATTGTTGCAATTCTTCTGAAGAAATAATGTTAATGCTATTCAGCATTTTAGCATGTGCTATCGAGGCTTGTATGTCGTACTTGGCTATGTGCAAATCAACCTCTCTGTCGTTTCCAACAGTGAATTGTTCTATTTTTTTGTCAATG
>CAXMOQ010000160.1:0-3257 GCA_964195015.1 uncultured Flavobacteriaceae bacterium
AAACAGAAAAAAAGCCTAAAGTGCTGTTTTTTTGTTTGTATATCTTTCAGAAACTAAGCAAACCTTTTGCTAAATCATTGTAGAAGATATATATTTGCTCGTTTTTATAACCCGAAAAAATAAACTAATTAATTTAATAGATAATGCAGAATAAAGGATTAGTAAAACTATTTGCAATTTTATTTGGTCTGGTAAGTATTTACCAATTATCATTTACATTTAAAGCAAACCAAATAGATGATGATGCAAAAGTTTACGCCAATGGTGATGTTGTTAAAGAGCACCAATATTTAGATTCACTCACTACAGAGAAAGTTTTTAATATTGGTATTGCAGATTATACTTATAACGAAGTAAAAGAAAAAGCGATGCCTTTAGGGCTGGATTTAAAAGGAGGTGTAAGTGTAATTTTGCAGGTTTCTGTAAAAGATATTTTACAAGGTCTTGCCAATAATAGTAAAGATCCAGTATTTAATAAAGCACTTGATGATGCTTTAGAATTACAAAAGAATAGTCAGAACACTTATTTAGAGGATTTCTTTGTTGCTTTTGATGCGATTAAAGGTGATACTAAATTGGCATCTCCAGATATTTTTGCCAACAGAACATTAAGTGACGAGGTTACGTTCGACATGACCGATGGCGATACTAAAAATGTCATTGAAACTAAAATTGATGAATCTATTATTTCGGCCTTCGAAGTATTACGTAAACGTATCGATGAGTTTGGTGTAACATCTCCAACAATTCAACGTTTAGGGAAATCTGGGCGTATTTTAGTTGAATTACCTGGTGTTAAAGATAAAGAGCGTGCTATTAAACTATTACAAAGTACAGCACAGTTACAGTTTTGGGATGCTTATAAAGGCGAACAATTCTTTCCGTTTTTAGTGCAGGCCAATGAAACTTTAAAAGGTATTGTTGTTGATAAAACTGAAACTGAAGCTGTTGAAAGTAGTGATGAACAGAATAGTGAGGATTCAACCATTGATGAACTTTTAGGTGATGCTGAAACCGATTCCACATCAGTTGCTGTAAACCCTTTATTCGATTTAATAAAAGGGCAAGGTTATCAAGGCGGTCCTGTAATCGCACAGTTCGATCTTAAAGATAAGCAAACTGTAATCGACTATTTGAATATGCCAGAAGTAAGAGCATTACTTCCAGCAGAGCAGCGTTATGTTAAGTTTTCATTTGGGAAACCAGAAAAAGATAGTGAGATTATAGAATTATATGCCTTAATTGGTAACAGAGACAATATCCCGCAATTAAGTGGTGCTGTAGTTACAGATGCCAGACAAGGTTATGGCCCGACAGGCAGCCCAACGGTATCAATGCAAATGAATGGTAAAGGCGCCAAGATCTGGGAAGAAATGACTGGAAAGGCATTCTCTCAAGGCAGTCAAATTGCTATTGTACTTGATGATATTGTATATTCTGCGCCTGGCGTTACAACGGGTCCAATTTCTGGAGGGAACTCTGAAATTTCAGGGCAGTTTACTTTAAATGAAGCCGTCGATTTAGCAAACGTATTGAGAGCAGGTAAATTACCGGCATCGGCAGATATTATTCAAAGTGAAGTTGTCGGGCCATCATTAGGTCAAGAAGCTATTGATAGTGGTAAGATGTCATTTTCAATTGCTTTGGCAGTCGTTTTACTTTGGATGATGTTCTATTATGGTAAGGCTGGAATTTTCGCCGATATTGCCATGGCTTTAAATATCCTTTTAATCTTCGGAATTCTTTCTGGATTAGGAGCTGTATTAACACTTCCTGGGATTGCAGGGATTGTACTTACAATAGGAATGTCGGTAGATGCAAACGTTCTTATATTTGAACGGATTCGGGAAGAACTTATCAAAGGAAAAGGACAAAAAGAAGCTGTTCAAGACGGATTTAGTAATGCCTTATCATCAATTTTAGATGCTAACATTACTACAGGTTTAACAGCATTGATCTTATTTATTTTTGGTACAGGCCCAATTAAAGGTTTTGCTACAACCTTATTAATTGGTATTGGAACTTCTTTATTTACTGCAATATTTATTACTAGATTATTAGTGGATTGGTATGTAAACAGAGGGGGAAAATTAGATTTCTCAACCGCTATTACTAAAAACTTATTTAGAAATATTAATATTAAATTCTTAAGTAAACGTAAGGTTGCTTTTATTATTTCTGGGCTATTAATAGCAACAAGTTTAGGATCCTTATTTACAAATGGTTTAGATGAAGGTGTCGATTTTGTTGGAGGAAGAACCTACCAAGTTCGTTTTGCTCAAGACGTGAGTGCCACTGAAATTACGTCGACATTAACCGATGTTTTTGGAAGCGCAGATGCTAAAACTTTTGGTGCTGCCAATCAGTTAAAAATTACTACAAAATATAAGGTTAATGAAACAAGTGCTGAAGCTGATGAAGAAATAAGATTGGTTTTATTTAACACTTTACAGCCACATTTGGAAGGTGTATCGTATGACGATTTTATAAGCGACAATGAACATAAAACGGTTGGGTTAATGAAGTATTACAAAGTAAGCCCAACGATTGCCGATGATATTAAGAAAGCATCATTCTGGGCAATTCTAGGATCATTAATTGTAGTATTCCTTTATATCCTTTTACGTTTCAAAAAATGGCAATACTCACTTGGTGCGGTAACTGCCGTTTTCCATGATGTATTAATTGTACTTGGAATCTTCTCATTAACATACAAGTTCATGCCATTTAACATGGAGATAGATCAGGCATTTATTGCGGCAATATTAACCGTAATTGGTTACTCCTTAAATGATACTGTGGTTGTGTTTGATAGAATTCGTGAATACTTTAATGAGCATACAAGTTGGAATTTCGACCGCGTTGTAAATGTATCATTAAGCAGTACTTTAAGTAGAACATTAAACACCTCGTTAACAACTTTGGTAGTACTTTTAGCTATCTTTATTTTTGGTGGCGATTCTATTAGAGGATTTATGTTCGCATTAATTGTTGGTGTAATAGTAGGTACCTACTCATCCTTGTTTATTGCAACACCAATCATGTACGGTACCGTGAGGAAATTGGAAGACAAGGAAAAGAAATAATTTATATTAAGGACTGTGTCCAGTCCCTATTAAAAAAGCCTATCAAAATTAATTGATAGGCTTTTTTTATGTTTCGTAAATTTACTAATACCAATTAACCCGTATTATTCATGGTTTTCGTTATGAAAAGTTAAAATGTCAATAGATTTGGGAAGCACAATAATTTTTAAA
>CAXMOQ010000161.1:0-3242 GCA_964195015.1 uncultured Flavobacteriaceae bacterium
GTTGGATTAACATTTTTCTAGTACCTCCTGTTACTTTGCGCACACCTACTTCTTTAGCTCTTTTACCAGAACGTGCAGTAGATAAATTCATGAAGTTAATTCCAGCAATTAAAATAACTAGCAAGGCTATACCGATAAATACATAGATGTACATTATGTTTCCATTTTGTCTTATTTCATAATCTCCTTGTGAGTACAAATGAATATCTTGTAACGGCATTATTTGATATTCATGAGCATTGCCTTGAGTCATAAACTCTTCAACACTCATTTGCGCAAAACGTTCGACATCAGGTTCGATTTTTTTCATAAAATTTCGATCCATTTCTTCCTTGAAAGCGATAACATCAGCCCCTTTTTTTAATTTAAAATAGGTATGATGGTTATTACTCATCCAAATATGGTTATTCCCGTTTTGTGAAACAAACATATCAAATTCAAAATGTGCATGACCTAATGGTTTCTCAATTATCCCTCTGACAATATAATCTCTTCTGTTATCGTAATTTACAATGCCTCCCATAGCATTTTTATCACCAAACAGTTTACGAGCTGTTTCTTTAGTTAATACAATTGCATTATCTTCTTTTAGTGCTGTTTCTGGGTCTCCATGTATAAATTTGTAATCGAATACTTTAAAGAACGCACTATCTGCAAATGCGGCATTTTGTATATAAACTTTTGTTTGTTCATGGCGCATTAATATTTCTTGTCTGAAACTTCGAATTCGAGTAGCTGTTTCTATATCTGTAAATTCAGTTCTTAATGCTTCTGCCATGGGCTCAGGAGAAATCGGACCTTCCAATGTTTGGCCCATCATATTTAAATTTATCCCGGTTCTATAAATACGTTCAGAATCATTCCAGTGTTTGTCGTAGCTTGTTTCATCTTTTACAAATAAAAAGACGAGTATAGTTACTGTTAATCCTAATGCTAAACCAAGAATATTGATTATGGCATAGGCTCTGTTTTTATTTAAGCTTCTAAAAGCTACTTTTAAATAATTTTTAAACACGGTTTCTAGTTTTTTAAATTATACAGCAACTTTTGCTAATTTGTTTTTGTTTTCAGAAACAATTTCACCATCCAAAAGATTAATAATTCTATTTGAATAGCTTGCATCGTGAGAGGAATGTGTTACCATAACAATAGTGGTTCCTTCTTCATGTAATTCGCACATCAACTCCATAACTTCGTTACCATGAGAACTGTCGAGATTTCCTGTTGGTTCATCAGCTAAAACTAATGGAGGTCTGGTTATTAATGCTCTTGCTACTGCTACACGTTGTTGTTGTCCACCAGATAACTGTTGTGGAAAATGTGAAGATCTGTGTGAGATGCCAATTTTTTCAATAAGCTCGTTCACTCTTTTTTTGCGTTCTGAACTACTAACTTTATTATAAAGTAAAGGCAATTCGATGTTTTCGAAAACCGTTAATTCATCTATAAGATTAAAGTTTTGAAAGATGAAGCCTATGTTTTTTTTACGAACATCAGAGCGTCCTTTTTCATTTAAATGGCTTACTTCATTTCCTAAAAATTCGTAGCTGCCACTTTCGGGTTTGTCCAACATTCCTAAAATGTTCAGTAATGTAGATTTACCACAACCGGATGGCCCCATCACGGAGACAAACTCGCCTTGATTGATTTCAAATGACACTTCATTTAAGGCTGTTGATTCAACTTCATCTGTTCTGTAAACTTTTGTTAAATTGTTTAATTTGATCATGATTTTTAATTTATTTAGATTGATTGATAATTTTAAGTTCTATTATTCATATTTTAACGCATTGACTGGATCTGAATTCGCGGCTAAATAAGCTTGTGAACTCACCGTAATCAATGCAATTATTAAAGCCAAAATTGTAGCAAAAAGATAAGGTAATATTGGCATGTCAATTTGATATGAAAAATTAGCTAACCAATCCTTCGCCAATAAATAGGTGATAGGCCAGGCAAAAATGTTAGCGATAAGTACAAGTTTCATAAAATCTTTGGTTAACATTTTCATTATTTGTGAAACTGAAGCCCCTAATACTTTACGAATGCCTATTTCTTTTGTACGCTGTTCTGCGGTATACGAAGACAAACCATATAATCCCATAGCCGAAATAATAATTGCTAAAATGGTTAAAAACAGAAACATCGTTCCAAAATTTTCTTGCTGTCTTAAAAGTGCTCCAAATTTTTGATCTAAAAAAGTGTACCTAAAAGGATGTGATGGTTCTAGCTTATTCCATTCGTTTTCAATATAGGCTATAGTTGCGTTCGAGTTATCTGGTGCAATTTTAAACGCAGCAAGCCAGACATTGTTACTAACCTTTAAAATCATAGGTCGAATTTCTTGGTTAAAGCCCTCAATGTGAAAATCTTTAACAATTCCTATAATATTACCATATACAATTTCTTCACCATTTGGTGCGAATGTATCTGCAATTCGCTTACCAATAGGATTTTCAATATTTAAATTTTTGACTGCGGTTTCATTTAAAATATATGATGGAATAGAATCGTTGTCCATCTCTCTGTTAAATTTTCTGCCTTCAGCCAATTGAACATCAAGTGTTTCAAAAAAATCATAATCGACATCCATATTCCAAAAAGGCAAAAGTTCTGAATTTCCTTCAAATTTGAACATGTTTTGATTCGGATTATCTCCAGGAAAATATGACGCCCTTGTAACATTAATGACACTACTATTCTTTAGAAAAATATCTTTATAATTTCTAAAATTTGCCGTCATTTGGTCCGTTTGTAAGGGAACAACAATTACTTGTTCACCTTTAAACCCGATGTCTTTATTATGCAGAAAAGAAATTTGTTGAAAAATAATAATCATACCAATAATTAAAATTATAGAAGCTGTAAATTGGGTAATTACAAGTCCTTTTCGCAACATTCCACCTCCTTTTGTTTTTGTAAAATCTCCTTTAAGAACGGCAATAGGTTTAAAGGCCGATAAAAAGAATGCAGGATAACTTCCAGCAAACAAACCATATAAAAGTGTTACCAATAATGAGAACATAAGGGTTTGATTTAAATGATCGTTAAATAGATAAAGATTGGTTTCCATAATATTATTAAAGCCGGGCAGGAATAATTCTACAAGTATATAAGCTAAAAACAAGGCTATAAAACTCTGAATCACTGATTCGGTCAAAAATTGTTGGATTAACATTTTTCTAGTACCTCCTGTTACTTTGCGCACACCTACTTCTTTAGCTCTTTTACCAGAACGTGCA
>CAXMOQ010000162.1:0-3185 GCA_964195015.1 uncultured Flavobacteriaceae bacterium
GCTTATATTTTTAAACTCAATTAATCAAAAAATAATTCAATTTATTTATACGGCATCTTAAAACTTAATTGGTATAACGTAACGATGCTATGTTATATATAGTGACTGGTCGGAAACATAGCAAAATTAAAAAAGTTTCTTTTTACAATCTTTGCATTTATTTTTAATCGCCTGATGCTAAGGCATCACCTCATAAAAAGTAAATACAAATCTTATCAAAAACAACTCTTTTTATAAAATTCGTCAGTTTCCGACCAGACACTATAAAAAAGTCTTTATTACGCCCCAAAAGCCAAACTTTTCGCTCACAAACAAAAAGTTTAAATGAGTTCAATATAAACAAAGGCGTATGTATAACACAATATTATGTTATACATACGCCTTACAAATTTAACTACATAAACTTTATGAATTTATGCTTTCCCCAATATTCTGAACATACCAGTTCCGCAGGTTGGACATTTTCCTTTCATTGCTTTTCTACCGTTTTTCATAGTGACTTCAGCACCATCTTTAATTTCTTTTTTGTCTTTACACTTTACGCAATAACCTTCCATAATTTTATAGATTTTATATTTAATTAAACTGTTTCTATTCAAATGTAGGATTAATAATTTATGTTTACAAATAATAATTGTGAAGTATGCAACAAAATGCCACTTATATGGATTACAACTCGTGTTTAAGGTTATTTTATGCTCTAAAAGTCATTTTAACCCTCCAAAATAATAAGACAATTCAATCTTCAGTTTAGAATAAAAGAAAAGCCATTGCAAGTACATAAATAACATTGTAAAAAAAGATTTTTGGATTTAAGTAATTTTGAATCTGTAAGGGAAAACCATTAGTTGAATAGAAATAGTAAAAATGATAAAGAAAACTAATTATTGGTTTCCGAAAAATTTAACATATATATTGTTTATATCATTAGTGTTATAATCAAAACTTAAATTAAACTTTTATACTTATTTTTGGTAAATGCGTCAGAATGAAAATTTATCTCTTTACAATTCTTTGAACAAATTTCATTTACGACGCCAGATAGTAGACCAATTCCTTTTCTCTGTTGTAATGTTGGCTGCATTTGTGTTATTATTAAGTTGCGAATCATCAGTCAGATCAAAATCTACGACAATATCAAATCCCAAAACAACAGATACTTTAGTGAACGCATTTAGTTTTCCTGTTACAGATAGTAGCATAATTAGACTCGATAAAACATGGAAGGGTGATTTTGACGACATGAAAAAGAGACGTGTCATTCGTGCATTGGTGGTATATAATGCTACTAGTTTTTTCTTTGACAATAATGGTCTTCCACAGGGTATAAGCTATGAAGGCTTGACGGCTTTTGAAAAATTTATAAATCGAAACCATAATAAACAGGAAGAAAAAATTCATGTGATACAAATTCCCGTTAGACGTGACCAATTGCTTCCTTATCTACTTAATGGGAATGCTGACATTGTCGCCGCCAACTTGACTATTACCGAAGAACGTAAAGCGCAAGCTGACTTTTCTAATCCGTCTTTAACTGGTGTAAAAGAAATTGTAGTTACAGGACCTAAAGCGCCCTCCATTAACAAACTCGAAGATTTAGCTGGTCAGGATGTTTGGGTACGCGAATCGAGTAGTTATTACACTAGCTTGATGGTTTTAAACCAAAAATTTAAACAACAAGGCTTAACAGAAATAAACATTCGCAAGGCTGAAGAGCAATTAGAAACGGAAGAGCTCCTTGAAATGGTCGCCTCTGATGTAATCAACATTACCATCTCAGATGATTATTTGGCCGAAGCGTGGGCTGAAGTATTTAATACGCTTACACTTCATTCCGATCTTGCGATTAGTCAAAATGGTGAAATTGCCATGATGTTTCGCCAAAACAGCCCTCTATTAAAAAATGAAATAAACACCTTTATAGCAAAAAATAAAAAAGGCAGTTTGTTTTTCAACATGAAATTTAATCAATACTATAACAGTGAAAAAAGACTCAAACAAATCTACTCCAGTCAGCTTACATCCAAACAATCAAAAATAAATACACTATTTAAAACTTATGCAAAGCAATATAATTTTGATTGGATGATTATTGCGGCTATGGCTTATCAAGAATCTCATTTAGATCAAAACAAAATTAGCCAAGCTGGTGCAATAGGTGTAATGCAATTATTACAAAGCACAGCTAATGATCCAAATGTTAACATTCCAAACATTCACATTCTGGAAGATAACATTCATGCGGGCATTAAATATTTGCGTTTCATTTTCGACCGATATTACGCCAATAACCAAATGGATAAACTAAACCAGCATTTATTTACTTTTGCCAGTTATAATGCAGGTCCAGCACGTATCACTCAATTACGGAAACAAGCTGAACGGGAAGGTTTTAATCCTAATATATGGTTTCAAAATGTAGAAATTATTGCTTGTCGAGAAATTGGGCGTGAAACGGTTCAATATGTGACCAATATTTTCAAATATTATGTTGCATATAAATTGGCTTTTGAGCAAACCGAACAATAATACCAATTAAGTCATAAAAAAACCGCCTAAATTTATATGAAGCGGTTCTCTTAATTCGCACTTTCGTTTAATTCATCTGAACTTCTTTCCACTTTTCAGCAAGTTTAGTAAGGTCAGATTTCATTAAATCATCTGGTGTCATGGCAATTCTGAATTCACAAATAGCTTCAAAATTTAAAAACCAAGGCTCGGCAATAGAAGGGATATCAGATGCCTCAGCAACATCTACCACCATAACCGCTCCTCGATTACCATCAATTTCGGTAAAATAAATACTTTCCGGTTTGATATCATCAATTACACGACCAATGATTTCGCCGGCTGTACCATTTCTAACCATTGAATTAAATGGCTCAATAGGCCAGATTACATTAACTAACATTTTCATGACTATTAGTTTTAAAATTAATAGCTTTAAATTTACAAAATAAAACGGTTATCTACAATCATTAACCATATAAAGTTGAGATATTTAGGCTTAAAACAAGCTTGTTTTTTTAAGCTCTCCATCTCCAAACTAATCTTTCTCTCAACTATTTTACCATAACTATCTTGCGTTGTCTGCATTTTATTATGTCCTAATACCAATTAAGTTTTAAGATGTCGCATATAAACCGTTTAGTTCACTATCTTTTATTGTTAAAAAATAGGAGTTC
>CAXMOQ010000163.1:0-3163 GCA_964195015.1 uncultured Flavobacteriaceae bacterium
GAACACTACATTGTAAACGCCATGTTCTCCATAACCGCGAGTTCTTCCAAAGCCAACATCCATGCTAGCCAACGTCTGAATTTCGAGTGCTATATGCTCGATAATATGTCCCATCCAGGTGCCTTCCTCGACACGTTGAAAAAAGCCCCCAGCCGTTCCAACCGAACAACGATGCTCATACATAGTTGGAAACATGGTTTCCAGGCGATCTTTAAATCCATCGATCTTGTTTGAAGGTAATTCTTCCATTTCTTCAAGATCAAGAACCATGACGATTAATTTATGTCGACGTACAGACCAGTAGTTTGGTCCTCTCATGGCATTTATGTTGATAATTTTCATCTTGGCGAGTTTTAGTTAATTTTAGAGAAAGATTATAAATATATGCATTTTCCAATAAAAAAATTAGTTTATTTTTGCCGAATACAAATTTTTAAGCAAGATACATGCAGTTGATAAAAGGCACATTAATTCCTATTGGTGGAAATGAAGATAAAGGCATAGAAGAGAGCGAATTATACACACTTGAATTTGTTGATGAAGGGATTCTATTTCATGTGGTAAAAGAAGCCGGTGGAATCGCGGCGAAAATAGTCATCATCCCAGCCGCATCTAGTATTCCTGAAAAAGTTGGTCAGAATTACATTCATGCTTTTACAACATTAGGCTGCAAAGACATCCATGTTCTAGATATTAGAAGTAGAGAAGATGCCGAAAAACCAGAAACTATTGCTTTAATTAAGAAAGCTAATTGTATTATGTTTTCGGGCGGTAATCAATCTAAAATTACGAACTTCATTGGTGGCACGGTCATTCATGATATTATGCTTGAACGTTATCATAATGAATTTGGCTTCGTTATTGCTGGCACGAGTGCAGGTGCCATGGCAATGGCTGATGAAATGATTGCCGGTGGTAGTAGTACCGAAGCGTTTGTAAAAGGCGCTGTAAAAATGTACAACGGTTTAGGACTTATTCCCGGATTGATTATCGACACGCATTTTATAAGAAGAGGTCGTTTTGGAAGACAAAGTGAAGCCGTTGCAAAACATCCAAATTTAGTAGGTATCGGGCTTGCAGAAGACACCGCAATGATTATAAAAGATGGTGCAAATTGTACAGTTATTGGTTCTGGAATGGCTATTATTTTTGATGGTAGCCAACTAATACATAATAACGAGAAAGTTTTAGAAAAAGGAACACCCATGACGATGACCAATTTAATTGTTAATGTGCTTTCTAATGGCGATCACTTTAATATTAAAACCAAAGCGATTAAAGTGTTACCTATAGAGTCTCCTTTTATTTAAGCCCACTCTGTTCTTTGGACATCTCTCTCAAATGGAGAGAGCATATTCATTATTTGTAAATAGAAACTTCCTCTTGTCCTATTGAAGACTTACAAGCCCGATACATGCCCTCCGTATTAAAAGGCATCGCAAGATTTCCTTGATTATCAACGGCAATTAAGCCACCATCGCCATTAATTTCGAGGATACGTTTATTAATGACTTCGTTTGAAGCAGCCTCAAGCGACATTCCTTTATGTTCGATTAAACATGCAACATCATAAGCCACAACGCCTCTTATAAAAAACTCACCACTGCCCGTACAACTTACAGCACAGGTTTTATTATTGGCATAATTTCCAGAGCCTATCATTGGGCTATCGCCAACACGACCAAACTTTTTATTGGTCATCCCTCCAGTTGAGGTTGCTGCTGCAATGTTGCCATTCAGGTCACAAGCCACGGCACCAACGGTTCCAAATTTTGAATCTTTTTTAACTGAATGATCCAACTGAAAACTGTCTGTGTCTTTTATCTCTTGCCATTGCTGGTAGCGAAATTCATCATAAAAATAGGCATCATCTTCAAGTTTATAATCCAATTGTTTGGCGAATTCCATCGCGCCATCACCGGCTAAAAACACATGTTCACTTTTCTCCATGACATCTCTTGATAAAGCTACTGGGTTTTTAATACCCGAAATTAACGATACTGCTCCTGCATTTAACGTTTTTCCATCCATAATGGCAGCATCCATTTCGTGAGTTCCATTAGCTGTAAACACACTGCCTTTTCCAGCATTAAATAAAGGAGAATCTTCAAGTAACTTTACTGCTTCTTCAACGGCATCAACGGCACTTCTGCCATGTTCTAAAACAGCATACCCTTTATCTAAAGCATGTCTTAACGCTCCTTTATATTGCGTTTCCAATTCTGTGGTCATCATGCCCTTTACCAAAGTTCCTGCACCACCGTGGATGGCTATTGAAAAATTCTTCATGTAAAAATTTTAAATGGCGAAAATTACGAATTGCATTTCAATTCAACACATAAGTTTCGTAGTTTTATGGGCTTCAACAAAACAGAAACATGTCAGATCAAAAACGCCTTTTTTTAGTAGATGCTTATGCTTTAATTTTTCGTGGTTATTATGCCTTTATTAAAAATCCAAGAATCAACTCTAAAGGTTTAGACACTTCTGCAATTATGGGTTTTATGAACTCGCTTTTAGATGTTATAAAACGTGAACGCCCAGATCATTTAGCGGTGTGTTTTGATAAAGGTGGTAGTGTAGATAGAAAAGAGATGTACGCTGAATACAAAGCCAATCGTGATGCAACGCCTGAAGCTATAAAAATTGCGGTGCCTTACATTGAGCAAATCTTAAAAGCCATGCATATTCCTATCATGGTTAAAGAGGGCTATGAAGCGGACGATGTTATAGGAACGCTTGCCAAAAAAGCCGAAAAAGAAGGTTACAAAACCTTTATGGTCACGCCGGACAAAGATTTTGCGCAGTTGGTTTCTGAAAATATTTTTATGTACAGACCAGTATTTGGCGGTGGCTACGAAACATGGGGGATTCCTGAAATACAGAAAAAGTTTGAAGTCGAAGACCCTTTGCAAGTCATTGATTTTCTAGGCATGATGGGCGATGCTTCCGATAATATTCCAGGACTACCAGGAGTTGGTGAAAAGACTGCGAAAAAGTTTTTAGCGCAATACGGAAGCATGGAAAATCTATTAGCAAATACCCAGCAGCTGAAAGGTAAAATGAAAGAAAAAGTAGAAGAAGCAAAAGAATTAGGCTTACTCTCTAAAAAATTGGCAACCATAATGTTAGATGTACCTGTTAAGTTTAATGCGAAAGATTT
>CAXMOQ010000164.1:0-3122 GCA_964195015.1 uncultured Flavobacteriaceae bacterium
ATTTTATGGCTTTATTTTCTGTCGATCGTAATTCGTAATTCTAAAATATTATATCTAATTATTCTATTATTAAATTCTAAATCCCTTTTAAGAGATTACCGCTTTCGTGGAAATACTAAAACTTGGTTTTAGTAGTGACATTTACCACATTCTAATCCACCCATTTGTGCAACCGTTAACTGGTCTACACCATATTTTTTAGATAAGGCTTCGTGAATTTTTGTGTAATACGCATTGTCTTTTACATTAACCTTTGTTTCTCTATGGCAATTAATACACCAACCCATGGTTAATGGTTCATGTTGGTACATGATCTCCATTTCTTCGACAGGACCATGACAGGTCTGACATTCAATACCTGCAACTGTTACGTGTTGTGAGTGATTGAAATAAGCAAAGTCTGGCAAATTGTGTATTCTTACCCATTTAACAGGTTGTGCATCACCGGTATATTTTTGATCCGCATCGCTCCATCCAGCGGCAGCATACAGTTTTTGAATTTCACCATCGTAAAATTCTTTAGTGTACTCTACAGTCGTCTCACCATTGTATTCATAGACCGATTTATGACAGTTCATACACACATTTAATGATGGAATTCCTGAAGTTTTACTTACTCTAGCTGAAGAGTGACAATACTTACAGTCGATCCCATTATCGCCTGCGTGAATTTTATGTGAATAATGAATAGGCTGTACTGGCTGATAGCCTTGATCGACACCTATTTGCATTAAATACCCAAAGACAAAATAACCACTAGCAAGCAATAGGAAAATTGCTGTTACCAATACTAAAAATTGATTTTTTACAAAGGCTTTCCATATTGGTGTTCCTTTTGATTCTTCCGGTATGGCGATATCTTGAGCCTCGGCAAAACGACGTAGCGTTTTATTTACCATGTATAAACCAACTGCTAATAACATGAATAAGATGGCTAAAGCACCTAAAAGTATTTCGTTTGATATGCCACTGGAATCAGAAGTAGCAACCGCAGTTGTTGTTCCAGCTACAGGAGCTGGCTCTGCTTTTACTTCTGCAGTATAGGCTAAAATATTATTAATATCGTCATCAGAAAGTTGAGGCATAGGCGTCATTGCCGCACCACTAAAGTCGTTGTAAATTTTGTTAGCGTAAGCGTCTCCAGACTTAATCATGCCAGCACTGTTACGAATCCATGCGCTTAACCACGCTCTATCTAATCCTTGTTCGTCACTTAAACGCGCCTCTACATTACGTAAAGCAGGTCCAGTCATCTTTTTATCTAATTGATGACATGCAGCACAATTAGCATTAAACAATGATTTTCCTTTTGCAGGATCGCCTTCTTGAGCGTTAAGAGTAGTTGAAAACGTGAGTAAAATAATAAACCCTAAATGAAGAATTTTTGAGGCTATTTTACGATATATCACCTGTTGCATATTGTTAGTTAAATTAACTTCTAAACTTTGGTATGATTTTTTCATTAAATGAAAACGAAAAAACACAGTTATAAAATCTCACGCAAAAGTAATACTTATAGTTTATTTTAGAAATGTTAGAGAAGTGTTAATTGGTAATTTAGACGAATTCTAAATAATAAATCTAGTAAAGAATAAGTTTATAACTTTACATTTGCATTGAATATCCTTAAAAATGAAAATATTGAATTTTAAAACAACAGCATTAATCGTTTTTTGTTTAGGCTTGACCTCAAGCTTTTGTCATGCCCAACAGGGCACTGTTATTATTAATCAGGATCCTGATATTGACCAATTGCTAGCCATAAAAAAACAAATGAATACATCTGAAAATGCTCCAGACAGATATAAAATCCAGGTCTATTCCGGGAATCGTTCTGATGCTGAAGTTGCGAAAACTAAAGTGTATAGTTCGTTTAATGAATGGAAAGCGACTTTGGTTTATGAAACGCCAAACTACAAAATTTGGGTCGGTAATTTTAGAACGCGTTTAGAAGCCGATCGTGCTTTAAAGAAAATTAAAAGCAGATTCGCCAGTGCTTTTATTTTTAAGCCTAAAAAGGAAAAGAACTAACAGATTGCCACGACCTAAAGGTCTCACAATTGTAAAGGTTATAACAGCAGGAAGGCATAAAAAAAAGCAACTCAATGAGTCGCTTTTTTTATCAAATACTTCTCACCACATCCCGACGAATATGTCGGGACAATCAAAGTGACATTTAACTATTTAAGTGTCTTCTTCACTTCAACTTCATGGAAGGCTTCTAATACATCACCTACATTAATATCGTTGTAGTTTTTAATTTGCATACCGCAATCGTAACCTTTAGCAACTTCCTTCACATCGTCTTTAAATCGTTTTAAGGATTCTAACTCTCCTGTGTAAACCACAACACCATCTCTAATGATTCGAATGCCGGAGTTTCTAAAGATTTTTCCGTTCATGACCATACAACCCGCAATACTTCCAATTTTAGTCACTTTAAAGATTTCTCTAATTTCGGCAGTACCAGTAATTTCTTCTTTAAGCTCTGGAGATAACATGCCTTCCATAGCGTCTTTAAGATCGTTAATGGCGTCGTAGATAATAGAGTATGTTCTAATATCGATTTCTTCCTTATCGGCAATAACTCTTGCATTTCCTACAGGACGCACATTAAATCCGACGATAATCGCATCGGAAGCCGAAGCTAATAACACATCACTTTCTGTAATGGCACCAACGCCTTTGTGTAAGATATTAACTTGAATTTCTTCGGTTGATAATTTTTGGAATGAATCGGTTAATGCTTCAACCGATCCATCAACATCACCTTTAAGGATAATGTTCAGCTCTTGGAAATCGCCAAGGGCAATACGTCTACCAATCTCATCTAATGTGATATGGCGTTGCGTTCTAACAGATTGTTCACGTTGTAATTGTGCACGCTTGGTTGCAATTTGTTTGGCTTCACGTTCATCTTCAAATACGTTAAACTTATCTCCTGCTTGTGGTGCACCATCTAAACCTAAAATAGATACTGGTGTTGATGGTCCAGCCTCCTTAACATCGTTTCCACGTTCGTCATGAATGGCTTTTACTTTTCCGCTATTTCTACCGGCTAACACATAATCACCAACTTTTAATGTTCCTGCTTGTATTAATATAGTCGATACATAACCACG
>CAXMOQ010000165.1:0-3079 GCA_964195015.1 uncultured Flavobacteriaceae bacterium
AGTAACAAATAAAAGAAGAATGTAAAAGTGATTCATAAAGGTAATTTAAATAATTATGATTTTCGTTCTAAAAGAGCCATATAAAAACCGTCAAAGCCAGATTTGTGAGCAAGAACTTTTTTTTCTTCTATAAAAACAAACTCTTTATTTGAGTCTAGGAAATTTTTAACTTGCTCTTGATTTTCAGATGGTAACACTGAACAGGTTGCATATACTAATTTTCCACCTGGCTTCACCATTCTAGCATAGCTGCTCAAAATTTCAGATTGGGTTAACTTTATTTTATCTAAAAACTCGGGTTGTAATTTCCATTTCGCATCAGGGTTTCTGCGCAACACGCCTAAACCGGAACAAGGCGCATCAATAAGGACACGATCTGCTTTATCATAAAGTTTTTTGATCACTTTGGTAGAATCTATATGTCGAGGTTCGATATTGTGAGCACCATTTCGTTTTGCACGACGTTTTAACTCATTGAGTTTATTGGCATAAATATCTAGCGCTATGATTTGCCCTTTGTTTTCCATAAGCGATGCCAAATGTAGCGTTTTACCGCCAGCGCCAGCGCATGTATCAACCACGCGCATGCCTGGTTTTGCATCCAGAAACTCTGCAACTAATTGAGACGATGCGTCTTGAACTTCAAAATACCCCTTTTTAAAGGCTTCGGTTTGAAATACATTGGCGCGCTCTTTTAATTTTAGAGCATTTGGATAATTATCTAAAAACTCGGTTTCAATATCTTGATCAGATAATTCGAACTGTAATTTTTCCTTTGTTGTTTTAAGGGTGTTTACGCGTAATATGACATTGGCTTGCTGATTAAGTGCAGCGATTTCTTTTGTCCAATCAGCTTTCCCTAGCTCTTTTTCACATAAAGTATCCATCCAATCCGGAATAGATTCTCGAAGTTTCCGAATTTTGGAAAGCTCGTCAAACTTACCTTTAATTTTACGCAATGGTGTGCCTTCAAAGTATTTCCAATCTGGTAATTTTATACCTTTTAAAGTTGCCCAAACAGCAAACATACGCCACATATCATCTCTGGAAAATGGTTCTTTTACATTGGCAATTTCGGCATATAGACGCTTCCAACGCACAATATCGTAAGTGGTTTCTGCAACAAAACCTCTGTCACGACTTCCCCAGCGCTTGTCTCGCTTTAGAAGTTGTTGTACAACCTTGTCGGCATAATTCCCTTCATTAAAGATTAATAGCAATCCGTCAATGATTGCAAAACATAAATTTCGGTGTAATCTCATAATTTTGAATAAGAGTGCAAATGTAGTTATAAAGTTTAATTGTTTAATTACCTTTTAAGAAATGCTAATAATAAGGATGTGATATTAAACCTTTTCCTTTTTGCTAGGTCTAAAGAAAAACTGTCTCGTCCTGAAATATGTATACACAAAACAACAAGTATATGTATAAAAATGATGATAGCATTATGTTGCTGTCACATACTGTAATGCCTTGGAAATACACCGTTGCACTATTAAAGGATTATGAAAAAAACAATAACATTGACAGTGAAAAATGGAATTTAGTAACCGGCGAAAAAGACGAATTGTATAGCATTGCCAGAAACGGTTATTTTGCCGATGAAGATTTTACTAAAACCCAAGATGAAAGTGAATTTATTCATACAGAGAATTTTATATTGGTAGATACTGAAGGTTTTATACGAGGCGTTTATAATGGAACTCTAGAGATTGATGTCGAACGATTAATACGACATATTAGTATATTAAAAAAGGAGATTTAGTTATTGTTTTAAAATATTAATTTAAAAGCTTCGTGTGTATCATGGAGCTTTTCTATTTTTATAGAAAATAAATTTGAAATGAAGAACCTTATTCTTTTAGCATTAATAGTAGCCTTAGCAAGCTGTAAAAAAGAAACACCTTTTAAGCCAAGAGATTTTAATAAAGTTGAAATTGAAACGATTTATTCAGACTCTACTTTGAGTATAAGAGCTATTGAAATATTAGATGATAACAGTTTAGCCTTTGCCGCAAACAATGGTGCTTTCGGGCTTTATAATCCGAAAACAGAATCATGGAAAACCTCTGTTCAACAACATGACACACTTAATTTACATTTTAGAGCTGTTGCACATACAACAACCGATTTTTTTATGTTAAGTATTGAAAGCCCGGCATTACTGTATAAAACAGATGAGAGCGGACAAATGAAGTTAGTATATAAAGAAGCGACTGAAGGTGTTTTCTATGATGCTATGTCCTTTTGGAATGATGAGGAAGGTATTGCTATTGGTGATAGTTTGGATGGATGTTTATCGATTCTTATTACAAGAAATGGTGGAAATACTTGGAATAAAATTGATTGTAAAAATCTTCCGGAGACCGAAGAAGGCGAAGGTGCATTTGCAGCAAGTAATACCAATATTGAAATTATAGGCGATAAAACGTGGGTAGCAACAACCAAGGGCAGTATTTATTATTCAGAGAATAAAGGAAAAACATGGGATGTTATAAAAACACCGATTATTAAAGAAAAAGAAACCGAGGGCATTTATTCTATCGATTTTTACGATGAACAAAATGGATTTGCGATTGGCGGCGATTATACAAAACCAGACGATAATGGGGCTAATAAGATAGTAACTAAAGACGGTGGAAAAACTTGGCAACTTATAGCTGAAGGACAAGAACCAGGTTACAGAAGTTGTGTACAGTATATCCCAAATAGAGCAGGTAAGGAGCTCGTTGCTCTTGGTTTTAAAGGGATTGATTATAGTAACGATTCTGGCAGTTCATGGAGGCATTTAAGCGACGAAGGATTTTATACCTTACGCTTTTTAAATGATAGTGTTGCTTATGCTGCTGGTGCTGGATGGATTTCTAAACTAATGTTTAGAAAATAAAAAAAGGGAAAACCTTTTAGCATTAAGGTTTATTTTTACGTTGTTGTCTCTTTTTGTAATGATCCATCATTTGCCGTTTAAAATCGTCTTCTGCCTTTTTAAGCAAAATTATTTTTTTTGCTGGTAATACTTGTTGAAGATCAACCATATATTTTTGAGAACGTATATGCCTTTTGTCTTCTGCTATAGACA
>CAXMOQ010000166.1:0-3054 GCA_964195015.1 uncultured Flavobacteriaceae bacterium
CTTCCAGATGCTAGCATCTCGTTTACCCAAGCTGCGGGAACTTTGCCTTCTGCCTTCATGATTTCGATGCCTTTTTCTATTCCAATAGCATCCCAAATTTGAAAAGGTCCATGCTCCCAACCAAATCCTGCTTTCATGGCATCATCAATTTTGTATAGTTCGTCAGTGATTTCTGGAATACGATTTGTGACGTAAGCAAATAAGGCCGAAAAACTTTTACGGTAGAATTCTCCAGCTTTATCTTTTCCTGAAACCAATACTTTAAAACGGTCAACAACTTTATCAATGGTTTTTGTAAGTTCTAAAGTGGCGAATTTTGCTTTTTGTGCTGATTGATATTCAAGCGTATTTAAGTCTAAAGACAAGATTTCTTTTTTGCCATCGGCAGACACATTCTTTTTGTAAAATCCTTGCCCTGTTTTGCTGCCCAGCCATTTGTTTTCCATCATGGTATTGATGAAATCCGGAATTTTGAACAGTTCGTGGGATTCATCATCCTGGCAGTTGTCATAAATGCCATTAGCAACATGAACTAAAGTGTCTAAACCTACAACATCGACCGTACGAAAGGTTGCCGATTTTGGACGACCAATGACTGGACCAGAAAGTTTATCGACTTCCTCAATGGTCAGTCCCATCTCTTTTACCAAATGGAATAAACTTTGGATCCCGAAAATCCCAATGCGGTTTCCTATAAACGCGGGTGTGTCTTTAGCTATGACCGACGTTTTACCAAGGAATTGCTCGCCATAACCATTTAAAAACTCAAGGACCGAAGCATCGGTTTTTGGTCCAGGGATAATTTCGAATAATTTTAGATACCGTGCAGGATTGAAGAAATGTGTGCCACAGAAATGTTTCTGAAAATCTTCACTACGTCCTTCACTCATAAACTTGATTGGTATACCAGAGGTGTTTGATGTGATTAAGGTTCCAGGTGCTCTATGCTTATCTAAACTTTCGAAAACAATCTTTTTAATATCGAGTCTTTCAACTACAACTTCAATTATCCAATCGACATCTTTTACCTTGGCAATATCATCTTCAAGGTTACCAGTTGTAATTCTGTTGGCAAATTTTTGATGATAAATAGGCGATGGTTTCGACTTTAAAGCGGTCTTCAATGAATCATTCACCAACCGATTTTTAACAATCTTATTATCAAGTGTTAAGCCTTTTGATTTTTCGATATCATTAACCTCTTTAGGAACAATGTCAAGCAACAATACATCGACGCCAATATTGGCGAAGTGGCATGCAATACCGCTTCCCATAATTCCAGAGCCGATGACTGCTATTTTTTTTATTCTACGTTTGCTCATTTTATTATAAAATGGATTCTTTGTTATTATATATTTTTTTATTTGAGATCATTTCGTTGATGATTTCTGCAACTTCATAAAAATTATTCAACTTATCTTCTGAAGCATTTCTCCTAATCGTTTCATTAAATATCAAAACACGTTGTCTGGAATATTCTCGCTTTTCTCGTCCGAATTCCGTTAGATGAATTATTACGCCACGACCATCATTCGGATTTGGTTTTCTTTCGATTAATCCACGTTCTTCCATAGTTTTAAGAATCCTTGATAGGCTAGTGGCTTCCATGCCCATTTTTGGGCCTAAAGCTGTAGAAGGCGTGCCTTTATCCGGATCGATATTTAATAATGTAAAGCCCGTTGCCATGGTACTATCAAATTTGGCAGCTTCTTCATTGTACATTTTATTAACTGCAAGCCATGTAGTTCTTAATACGTAATCTATGGTTTTATCTTTCATAAGATGTTTTAGACTTTCAAATATATAAAAATATACTATGCATGCATAATAAATTAACAAAAAATTATGCATGCATAGTATATATAAATAATAAACACCTCAAATAGAGGTGTTTAAAAAATTATTGATATTAGATTATTATCCTAACTTACCATTTACCGCTCCAATAACAGCTCCTATGATAGCTGTCATTATAATTGAAATTCCAACGTCCAAAGCAAACATTTGAAAAGTGGCTTCAGAACTCATGGCCATATTAAAGAAATTAAAAAATAAGCCAATAAATAACCCAATTACAGCACCAGCTTTAGCTCCCGTCGCTGCTGTTGTAATTTGAGCCCATTTAGTATAAATGTATGCTACAAATAAGCCAAAAGTTATACAGCCTTAAAATATCATAATCATAGTATTAGAACTTTCTTCTGGTTGTGGAAAAGTATCTTTAAAGATAATTCCATAAAAAAGCCAACCCAATAAGAAGTCAGTAATACCGCCGGCTAAACCAGCAACTAAAAAATTTTTTGTTTTCATTTGATTTGTGTTTATTAGTTAGTTAGTCATAAATATAAGAAAATAAATTAAATTCTTGTTTTTTGATGGAATAGCAGCTTACAATTATAAAACCAATATTTTAAGGACGGTATATTTTTTCAATAAGCTCTTTATATTTTTCTTTGATGACTTTACGCTTCATTTTCATAGTAGGTGTAAGGTGTCCGTCGTCGATAGTCCACACATCTGGAGTAATTTCAAACTTTTTGATTTGTTCCCATTTCCCGAATTTAGCATTGGCTTCATCAACTTCTTCTTGAATTCTATCGCTTAACTTTGAGTTGTTTACAATATTTTCATTAGAATTAAAGAGGATATGATGACGTTTCGCCCATTCTTCGACGAACTCAAAATTTGGTTGGATTAAAGCAGTTGGCATTTTCCACCAGAGGTTTTAAACATATCTTTTTTTCGATCGGTGATTTTTAAGAAACCATCACCACTGACTTCACCAATATCTCCAGTATGGAAATAGTTGCCGGTCATAACTTCTGCTGTCTTTTCAGGATCTTTAAAATAGCCTTGCATGATGTTAGGGCCTTTTACAAGAATTTCACCATCATCAGCTATTTTAACCTCTACGTGGTCAATGATTCTACCTACTGTTCCTATTCTTATGCCCATATTAAACGGGCAATTTACCGAAACTACTGGCGAGGTTTCTGTTAGACCATAACCTTCTAGAATGGGCATCCCAGCTGCAGAAAACACTCGAATTAACCT
>CAXMOQ010000167.1:0-263 GCA_964195015.1 uncultured Flavobacteriaceae bacterium
CGAATGAAAATTAAAGAAGGTATTCCATTTAGAAATAAAATAACGTATTATTATCCAAAACAAATGGAGGGTAAAATTTCAAGCAAGTTGGACCTGATGAAAGCTTCAGGTATAATTCCTATTCCATTTAATATGGATGAAACCAAAAAAACCAACTATTATGAAGAAATCCTTAATTCTATAGAAAAGGAATGATGGTACACCTTTGAAGAATTTGGTACACCGAATAGTACACCTTTTTAGGTGCAAAAACTTGGCAAAGT
>CAXMOQ010000167.1:273-3051 GCA_964195015.1 uncultured Flavobacteriaceae bacterium
AAACAACATGTAAAAGACTTTCTATCCGTTGGAACAGGTGGTTCTGTAGAGTATACAGGACGTGATATGTCAGGTGCACATAAGGGGTTAAACTTATCTGAAGCAGATTTTTTACATGCTATAGATGATATACTTTTAGTACTAGATAAACATCAGGTAGATAGAAACTCTAGAAATGAAATTTTAGCCATTCTTTTTTCATTAAAATGGATGGTAATTAAGCAATAGAATATCTATAAATTTAGGCTCTTTTTATTCCCTAAAACAAAAAAGCATCCCGATCTTCTATAGAGAAAAAAGGAAAGCTTTCCATTGGAATACCAAAGTATATCTGGTATTACTACACTCCCGAATTAACTTCGGGAACAACACAACATCTTTTAATTGCTAAAAAAGCCTCAACTGGGTTAAGACTTTAAACAATCTTGCGGTCTGGACGGGACTCGAACCCGCGACCTTCGCCGTGACAGGGCGACATTCTAACCAACTGAACTACCAAACCGTTGCATTATTGCGGTGGCAAATATACGTGCCTTTTTTAATATCTCAAACGTTTTTTTATGTTTTTTCAGTAAAAATATAATTAAACCCGAATGATGCATCAGAAAATCTATTACGTCTTGAAACTACTGCAAAATATACTATTGCACTACTTTTTTAAGTTTAACTATGGCCATACTATGCTGAAACTTAAAAAAAGCCATATTTAATATGGTTTCAAACCTCCTAACAAAGTTCTAATACCTCATTCGGGTCAAACAAATTTTTGACGTTCTATCATAAACGTCGTTAGAATATTATTAAAGTCCTTATTAATATCGGCCTCTACATATTTAATTCTGTATTGCCCACATTTTAAACGCAATGCATCAAAATAAACGCCTACAGATTTCTCATAATTTTCTTTAACGTTCTCGGAATACAAATTAATATACTCACCTGTTTCAACATCTACAAAACGCTTTGGTTTATTATCAAAATCAAAGGATAATTCTTTGCTTTTATCAAACACATGGAACAGAACCACTTCATGTTTGTTATATTTTAAATGCCGAAGTGCTTCAAATAGTTTTGTCTCATCGGCCGATGTTTGAAACATATCGGTAAACAAGAAAATCATAGAGCGTTTATGAATCTTTTCTGCAATTTGATGCAAGTACGTATAGGTATCTGTTTGCTTATTTAAAGGTTTAGAAATAACGGCCTCGCTTAACTGACCTAACAGCATTTGATGATGACGTTCACTCCCTTTCTCCGGCGCATAATAATCGTAAGTATCACTATAAACACTTAAGCCAACAGCATCGCGCTGCTGTTTTAACATATGCATCAATGAAGCTGCGGCCAAAGACGAAAATGCTATTTTATTCAGATTATTAATGGAAAACGATAGCATTTCAGGATAATGCATCGAGCTACTATTATCTAGTATAATATGGCAGCGTAAATTGGTTTCTTCGTCATAACGCTTGGTATAGAGCTTATCGGTTTTTGCATATAGCTTCCAATCTATATGTCGTGTGCTTTCGCCTTGATTATAAATTTTATGTTCTGCAAACTCGGCCGAAAATCCATGAAACGGACTTTTATGCATGCCCGCAATAAACCCTTCAACTACTTGTTTGGCAAGCAACTCCAGATTTTTAAATCCTCCAGTTTTGTTAAGTTCCTTTTGCAGATTCATAAAGTCTCTAAACTAAAAAAGGTTTGCCATACAAGCAAACCTTTTATCATTTCTTTTAGATTCTATACTATAAAAGCGAATCGATAGCTTCAGCATATACATTTTTTGGTGCGACACCAACTTGACGTCCAACGACCTCTCCGTTTTGAAATACCAAAACTGTAGGGATATTACGTACACCATATTTAGCAGCAAACTCTTGATTTGCATCTACATCTACCTTTCCTACAACAGCCTTACCATTATATTCTTCACTTATTTGTTCTATGATTGGTCCAACCATACGACATGGTCCACACCAAGCTGCCCAAAAATCAACCATTACAGGTTTATCACTTTTTAATACTGTTTCTTCAAACGTTGCATCTGTTATTTCTAATGCCATAATATTTAATTTAATTGTTTTTACTTCTAATTAATATGCAATATTAGTCAAAAATTTTGCCATTGCTTACATTGGCACTATTTGTTTTGCCTATTGCCAAATTGGCTGATGTTATGATTGTTATCCGGGCGCAACCCTTTTCGCATTTCGTAACCTTACGCGAAAAAGTGTCAGGCTATCCGTTATATCTTTTTAAAATTTAAAGGCATTATTGTTAGGAGTGAAATAGTGTACTAATTTTTAAATTGAACTTCAATCATGAGATTGCTTCACAGCTGCGTTGTTACCTTCATAACAAAATATATTTTGATTCTCGGCAATGTTCGCAATGACAGGTTATTTTAAAAAGGATGCCACTTCTATCCTTTGCGCAGTGTTTACGTTTCTTATTATCATCTTAATTAGTAAGTATCAATCTTATAAATCAAGCCAATTTGTAATTATGCAACCAAATAGTTGCATATTAAAAATAATTATTTTAGTTTAGCAATCATAAAGTTTCATATTAATCTTAAAACATACACTTATGAAAGATGTCATCAAAAAAGAACAGCTATTTAATCATCCCATAGATGCCATATGGAATGCTATTACCAAATCTGAAGAAATATCCACTTGGTTTATTAAGGCCGATTTTAAAGCCGAAAAAGGATACCAATATACGTTTACGGCTGAACCAAATGAGAAAGGCTGTACCGTTATTAGCGGC
>CAXMOQ010000168.1:0-726 GCA_964195015.1 uncultured Flavobacteriaceae bacterium
ATTAAAAACCAACCAATGAACTTCAAGAACTCAATTAAAATTTTATTTTTAATTATTACTTATCCATAATTATACCAATTAAGTTTTAACCTTTCTGCTATTTGCAACAACGATTTAAGTACCTTCTTTTTATCAGGTAAATCCCCAGTTAGCAGCTCCTTAAAAGAAGTCGTATAGGTTTTACAAATTGTTTCCCATACTTTTTCCGTTTCACTAAAAACCAATGATTCATACGAATGATTTGACAACCAATCCTTATCATTTGGTATGGCTTTATCATCATCCTTTCCAACCTGCAAAAGCATGGTCTCAAATGCTGAAGATTTTAGAAAAGATAGGGACATCCTTTACCATACCCACATTTGTAAAAACGGTAACCCTATCAAAAGAGCATATTCCCCGAAGAGACCTATGGCTTACATCGCATATATTATATGCTCTGCAATGCACACCATATTATGCGGTTTAAAGAAAAAAATGAATTCTCAGATAGGGATACGGACAAAGCTTATAGTCGCTGTGAAAGGTTCTATGAGAAGGCCAAGAAACTGGGAGAAGAACAATTGGAACAGCTCAAGGAACTCCATTGCAAACCCTCTAATTAGTAATAATCTTTAAAATCTGTGAAGTTTTTAATAATTATAGAGGCGAGAGCAAGGTGGTTTTTATTGATTTTTATCTTAACTTTATTTAAAATTTACGCAACCGAATGGACAAATTTCTATC
>CAXMOQ010000168.1:736-2893 GCA_964195015.1 uncultured Flavobacteriaceae bacterium
ATGACAATCTTTCCAGTAACGCACTTTCCGAAATACAACTTGCCATTACTAATTTTAACTATACCGAAATTAACTACCGCAAAGCGAACGATCATAACATTTCGTTTCGCAAAATAGAGCCTTGTGCTATTTACTCAATGAATAACAAATGGATTCTGATAGCTTGGTGTCATTTACGACAAGATTATCGCTCTTTTAGGATTGATAGAATACAACATTTTAAAATTTTACAAGAAAAATTTGAAGATAGGAAATTCAATCTGCAAACCTATTTTCAGTCTTCTCCTTATGAGGATAAACAAAAGATTTTGGACTAATTTTGTAAATGTTTTGGTGCAACCTAAAAAATCGAAAGTAATATGAAAAAAGGAATTATCTATTTAATACTCATCGGAATTTTATGCACTTGTAATAAAAAGGATGAACTATCACAAGTAGTAATTAACGTTCCTCAAGACAACGTATTATTTTTCCCGGAGGAACTTTCGAATTCAGACTACAATATTTTATTTATTGGTAATAGCCTTACCTATACCAATAACCTACCAGAACTTGTAAAGCAAAAAGCTAACCAGAAAGGCATTACTGTTGGCACAAAAATGATTGCTAACCCCAATTTTGCATTACTAGATCATTGGGACATTGGTGAGACGCAACAATACATAGCGAGTAAGAAATTTAACTTTGTTGTTATTCAGCAAGGACCGTCGTCTCAAGCTTTTGGGCGCGAAGTTCTTATTGAATATGGCAAACGCTATAGTGACCTTTGTACCTCTAACGATGCGCAACTCTGTTATTTTATGGTTTGGCCATCGTTAACGTATTACAATACGTTTGATGATGTTATAAAAAATCATCGTGATGCAGCAACCATTAATGAGGCTCTATTGTGTCCTGTTGGAGACGTATGGAAAACCCATTTTGATACTACCAATGATTTTGATTATTATGGACCAGATGGTTTTCATCCCTCATTAATGGGTAGCCAAGTTGCGGCCGATGTTATAGTTGACTCTTTATTTCCATAAACAGCTCGTTTTTGTGAACTTCATTTTTTGAACGGTCTCTCCACACAACTAATTGGTATTGTAATTTAAAACAGTTAATTTCGTTAATGTCAGCAGGTCGATTATTCTAGATCTAATAAAATAATTTGCCCTTTTTAGCATTCTAGCCATTTTACCTAATAGAAAAGTTAATACAAATGAACTATAACGAACAGCCAAAAATTGAACTTCATCTGCATTTAGATTGCTCGTTAAGTTATGACATAGTAAAGCAGTTGAAACCTTCTGTTACATTGAAAGAATACCAAGAATCATTTATTGCTCCAGCAAAGTGCACCGATTTAGCCGACTATATCCAACGGAGCACAAAGAGTTTTGAGTTAATGCAAACTAAAGAAAGTTTGAGACTTGTTACATTAGACTTATTCAAACAATTAAAGGAAGACAATGTTATTTATGCCGAAATCCGGTTTGCGCCATTATTGCATATAATGGAAGGGCTTTCGCCGGAAGAGGTTGTGGAAGCTGTAAATATGGCAACCATTGAAGGTATTAAAAAATATAATATTGAAGCAGGAATTATTCTTTGTACATTAAGACATTACAGCGAGGAACAAAGTTTAAGAACAGTAGCTCTTGTTAATAGATACAAAGGTACACATGTAGTTGGTTTTGATATCGCAGCTGATGAAGCAGGTTTTCCAATCGATAATCATATAAAAGCCTTTCAATTTGCCAAAAACCATGGAATTAAATGTACAGCTCATGCCGGTGAAGCCAAAGGACCCGAAAGTGTTTGGGAAACACTTAAGCATTTTCATCCATTACGAATTGGTCATGGCGTTAGAAGCGTTGAAGATGACAAACTATTAGAATTTCTGAAAGCAAACAATATACATTTGGAGGTTTGTCCAACCAGCAATATTCAAGTAAACGTATTTGATAAAATAGAAGATCATAGTGCTGATAAAATATACAATTCGGGAGTTTCCATGAGTATTAATACGGACTGCCGAACGATTTTCAAATGTAAAATTAACTGAAGAATATTATCTTATGGAACAAATTTTCAATTGGAACAGGCAGCATTTTAAAAGATGTAATCTTGAAGCTATAGCGCATTCTTTTGCTACAGATAAAATCAAGAATA
>CAXMOQ010000169.1:0-2884 GCA_964195015.1 uncultured Flavobacteriaceae bacterium
AGACCTAATTCGGTTGTTCATGAAGTCATTTATGACGATAAAACGGGTAAAGCTACCGGCGTCAAAATAATTGATGCGGAAACTAGAGAAGTTCTTGAGTTTAATGCTAAAGTAATTTTCTTATGTGCATCAGCTATCGCTTCCGCCTCAATTTTATTACAATCAAAATCCGATCGTTTTCCTTATGGACTTGGCAACGACAGTGGTGAACTCGGGCACAATTTAATGGATCATCACTTTAGTGTTGGAGCATCTGGCACAGTAATTGGATTTGAAGATGAGTACAATAAGGGTCGACCACCCAATGGGGTTTATATTCCAAGATTTAGAAACCTTGGAGGTAAAACCAACACAAAAGAATTCTTAAGAGGTTATGGCTATGAAGGAGGGGCTGGTAGAGGCAGCATGTCCGAATTGGTTAGCGAACTCAAACATGGCAAAGCTCTTAAAGAAGCGATTTTAAAACCCGGCGAATGGCGAATGGGAATTACAGCATTTGGTGAAACACTTCCAAACCATGAAAACCGTATTTATTTAGATTACAATAAGAAAGATGAATGGGGTTTACCAACAGTGACGTTTGACGCGGATTTCGGTGAAAATGAACTTGCCATGCGTAAAGACATGAAAGAACAAGCCGTTAAAATGCTAGAAGCAGCCGGTTTTAAAGACATCCATCCTTATGATGATGTAGGTAGTATGGGATTAGGCATCCATGAAATGGGAACAGCACGAATGGGAAGAGACCCAAAAACTTCTGTTCTTAATAAACATAATCAAATACATGAATGTAAAAATGTATATGTAACCGATGGATCATTTATGACTTCTTCAGCATGTCAAAATCCATCGCTTTCCTATATGGCATTTACCGCAAGAGCGGCGAATCATGCCGCCATAGAATTTAAAAACAGAACCTTTAAATAATATATCATGAAAAGAAGAGAAGCATTAAAACATCTTGGGCTTACCGCAGGAATTGTTGTGGCTACACCATCGTTAATTGGCCTCTTGCAAAGTTGCACCAGTGATTCTGAAACTTGGAATCCAGTTTTTCTTTCTGAAGAACAAGGCTTAATCGTTAAAAATATCGTTGATATCATATTGCCAAAAACAGATACGCCTTCGGCCTCCGAAGTAAATGTGCCGGAATTTTTGGATAAATATTTAAATGAGGTTTTGGATATTAAGGATCAAGAAAAAATTAAAGCAGCTTTTAATGCTCTTGTGACACAAATAAAAACAGATTATAATGACAACCTTAAAAAGGTTTCCGAAGAAAACTATAAGAACCTTCTGGATAATCATATGCTTTTAGATCAGCCACCAACACCTAAAGGTGATCCAATGACTATTTCAGATTTATTGAACACCATTAAATGGATGACTATCAACGCTTATAGAATAAGTGAGACTGTTGGTGAAACTATTTTGGCTTACGATCCCGTTCCAGGAGCTTATTATTGTGGAGATTTACAAGAATTAACAGGAGGAAAAGCTTGGTCGCTTAAATAATGAATTATTTATTCAAGTTTTTTATTCTTTCTTTCTTGTTAGTTTCAACTTCAAGCTGCCAAGAAAAAGAAAAAAAGACTTCTAAATTGGAAAATGAATGGATAAGCTTATTTAATGGTAAAGACCTCACTAATTGGAGTGTAAAAATAAAAGGATATCCTCTCAACGTTAATATTCATAACACCTTTCGCGTTGAGAATGGCACAATCAAAGTATTATATGACGAATATGAAAATTTCGGAACTTCATACGGTCACATCTTTTACAAATCGGAATTTTCAAATTATAAACTAAAGTTACAATATCGATTTGTGGGTGAACAAGTTAAAGATGGGCAAAGTTGGGCCACAAAAAACAGCGGCATAATGATACATTCACAATCTCCTGAAAGTATGGAAATCGATCAAAATTTCCCAGTTTCATTAGAGGTACAGTTGCTAGGAGGGCTTGTCGAAAACGAACAACGTCCAACAGGAAACCTTTGTACTCCAGGAATGCATGTTTTAATGAATGACCAACGAATAACCGAACATTGTATAAATTCATCATCACCAACCTTTTATGGGGAAGAATGGATTGATGTTGAAGTTGAAGTGCATAATGATTCTTTAATTTCACATAAAATAAATGGTAAAAAAGTAATTTCATATTCTAAACCAATATTTGGTGGTGAACATAATACTATTTTCAAAGAAGGCCGACCTGTAAAAGGGGGTTATATTTCATTGCAAAGTGAAAGTCACCCTATTGAATTTCGAAATATAGAACTATTGAAATTGAAATAAATTTTAGTAAGAGTTCCTAAACAGTAAAACAATGTATAGTAACAAAATATTCGCTTTAACCATTCTGCTTTTATACAATATTGTTTGTGCTCAAAAATCAACAACCGTAGTTATTTTTTCTAAAACCGAGGGATATAGGCATCAATCTATTGAAGCTGGCATAGCCAGTATTAAAAAATTGGGTGAGGAAAATCACTTTTTGGTAATAGCAACTGAAAACGCTGATGAATTAATCTCTTATGTAAAAAAATGCGAAGTTGTTGTTTTTTTAAATACAACAGAAAACATTTTTAATGAGGAATAACAAAAAGTCTTTAAAAAATTTATAACCAATGGTGGTGGTTTCGTTGGTATACATTCCGCTACCGATACTGAATATGATTGGCCTTGGTATGGTAAAATGATTGGCGCTTATTTTGAAAGTCATCCTGATAAGCAAGAGGCAACAATTAATATCGTTAACAATCAACATGCTGCCACTAATTTTTTAAGTTCACACTGGAAGAAGTTTGATGAATGTGTATGTCTTCAGCCTAATTTGAACTTTTAGGGTTAAAAATTAAGATAGTACTTTACAAAGCTAA
>CAXMOQ010000170.1:0-2740 GCA_964195015.1 uncultured Flavobacteriaceae bacterium
GCGTCTGCGTGAAGCTTTTAAGAATCTTGTAGCGCCTTCAAATTTGGCAGCCATCATTATAGAATTGGTGCAAGGGGAAGGTGGTTTTACAGTAACACCACAAAAATATGTTGAGGGTCTTCGAAGTATTTGTGATGAACATGGTATCATGTTGATTTTTGATGAAATTCAATCCGGCTTTTCACGTACAGGAACATGGGCAGCTTGGCAAAACTATAACGTGACACCAGACATTTCAACCTATGCAAAATCACTAGGTTCAGGTATGCCAATAGCTGCCATTGTTGGTAAAGCACATATTATGGATGCAGCAGCACCAGGAACTATTGGTGGCACTTATATTGGGAATCCTGTAAGTTGTGCTGCAGCTTTAGCAACCATTCAATTGATTAAAGATCAAAATCTAAATGAAAGAGGGGCTTATATTGGACGGGTTACACGGCAACGTTTTGAATCTATTCAAAAACAATGTCCGCAGATTGGTGATGTTCGCGGACTTGGCGCCATGATGGCTCTTGAATTTGTAAAGCATAGCGATGCAAGACAACCTGATGCCGACTTGTGCGGAAGAATTATCAAGCAATGTTACGAAAGAGGGTTAATTTTGTTGAGTGCCGGAACCCATAAAAATGTAATTCGTATTTTATCGCCTTTGGTAATATCAGACAAATTATTGGAAAAGGGATTAACCATTTTAGAAGAAGAAATTATTAAAGCTTGTACGCTATAAAATAAAGAAGAATGAAGATATTTTCGATCGCAGGCATACAAATGAAAGTTTATGCGACACATTCTAATGTGGAAGCCATGAAACTTAAGTTAAGTATACTAATGAATATTTATCCTTGGGTCGATATGGTGATGTTTAGTGAGTTGTGTGCTTATGGTCCTTTAACACATAACGCTGTTGAGTTTCCGTGTGAGTTCGAACAGGAAATGCAGAAACTAGCAGCTAAGCATAGAATATGGTTATTGCCGGGTTCGATATTCGAAAAAAAGGGTGATAAAATTTATAATACCGCTTCGGTTATTAATCCGCAAGGAGAAATTGTAACACATTATAGTAAGATGTTTCCGTTTTACCCCTATGAAGTTGGTGTAACAGCCGGACATGAATTTTGTGTTTTCGATGTGCCAGAAGTTGGAAGGTTTGGCGTGTCAATTTGTTATGATATGTGGTTCCCGGAAACCACGAGAACATTAGCAGTAATGGGAGCCGAGGTTATTTTGCATCCTACTTTAACGGGAACTATCGATCGTGATATTGAGTTGTCTATCGCAAGAGCTTCTGCAGCAATAAACCAGTGTTATATTTTTGATATTAACGGCTTGGAATCTGGAGGTAGCGGACGATCTATTGTGTGTGGACCAGATGGAAGAGTTTTACATCAGGCACAAAATACCGAAGAGAACATTCCTATAGAGATTGATATTGAACGTGTAAAACGCAGTAGGGAACTCGGCGTGTTGCGGCTTGGGCAACCGTTAAAAAGTTTTAGGGATCATATTGGCGATTTCGATATTTACAAGAAGGGTAAAAAGCATCCGTATTTAGAGTCATTAGGACCATTAATAAAACCAACGAATATTAAAGAGCTATCTGAATTAAAATTGCAAGAGGAAGAACCTAGCTATTACGAAAAATTAAAAAGTGTATTTAAATTTGGGAAAGATTAATTACAAGATAAAAAAGGACTAAAAAGTTACTATATTTACTAGAATGAGATAAAAGGATTATAATTTTCAAAATAAAAAAGTTAAAACATTGAAAGACTTTAACGCACCTTGTTACAACATAAATCAGCTACGAAGCGATTTATGGAGTCACTTAAAACAAGAACTCACGGAATTCATCAATAGCAATGATGCTGAAACCGAAGTACATAAAGCCAATGTTTTTAAAACACTCGACACTTTAAAGTCTATTGAAAATTATTATGCTTTCCCCAGCAAGGCCAGGATTATTGAATATGAAAGTGCATTACTAAGAGAAGAATATAAGACCGTATTAAGCAAGGTATCTAAAATTATTATGTTGATGGTAAATGATGGGTATCGCAGTATACCACATCAGGTCATCGAAGATAGTACAGTAGAACTTTTTAGTGATGAAGAGCAGTTTAGAAACACTTATGCCAAGGATAGAAAATATTTTGAAGTCCTTATTGTCGATGATATTTCCGATCAGGAAAAAGTAGCGCTTAAAGAGCGGCTACGAAATTTAAGAGAACATGACGATAAGTTTATTTACGAAATTAACGTGCAGCCGTCATTTCAGGATGTGCTTATAGCACTATTATTTAATTTTAATATTCAATCGGTTGTTATCAGATATGCACCATCCTTTGCTTCGGCAAATATAACTCCGGATATAACACCTTTTATTCAAAGTATGCTACGGTTCGATTATTCGAAAGAACATAAATCGGAATTAGGGCCGCTACTTGCAAAAGGCATCTCAATTTTTAGACCAGACATAGATCTATATTATATTACTGATACTGGCCTGTCTAATTTAAAAGATTCTACACTCAACAATTTTAAACGCATTTTTTATGGTAAAGAAGATTTGCAGGAATTGCATCTAACTATCATAAAGGATATTCAAAGCCGATATAACACACCTTTCTTTTCAGCATTAAAAACATATAGCCAAAAACCAACGGGTATATTTCATGCTATGCCAATCTCCAGAGGGAACTCGGTGTTTAAGTCGCATTGGATGAGTGATTTTGGAGAC
>CAXMOQ010000171.1:0-2692 GCA_964195015.1 uncultured Flavobacteriaceae bacterium
TCCCAGCCACCAGTAACATTTCCGTGTTCATCACGACCTTCTAATGTGTACCAAAATATTTGACCTAACCCAGTAGCATCTGGACCTAAAGTAGGATTTACAGCATCTGGTAGTAATCCATTGGGTAAGGAATTTAGTTTTTCGAGAATACGACTTCGACTCCAGTAAAACTCGATATCTTCCTCAAAAATGATATATATACTTGAAAAGCCAAACATCGAAGAACTACGAATGGTTCTTACTCCTGGTATCCCTAATAATGATGTTGTTAAAGGATAGGTGATTTGGTCTTCAATATCTTGAGGCGAACGACCATCCCATTTTGTAAAAACGATTTGCTGGTTTTCACCAATGTCAGGTATGGCGTCAACCGCAACAGGATTGCTTGGTAAAAACCCTATATCCCAATTAAAAGGTGCATTTACAATTCCCCAACCTATAAAAAAGGCGAGCATTAATACTGCGACGAGTTTGTTTTCTATTAGAAATTTTATGCTTTTATTTAGCATTGGTTTTGATTATTAAACAGTTAGACATTGGTGTGGAAAACACCGAATACAATAAATCATCCTAATGGAAAGCATCCATAATAGGATAATACAGTCTAATGTTTAAAAATCAAATTAAATAAGTCTCGTCAAGCTTGTAGATACTCCTAACTATGAGCGGCGGTGGATATTCTGAAAATGTAGTTGTATTTTCTTCTAAACCTTCAAAAAGGTTGATATAAGAATATACAAATGATGCAACGAAAAATTGCTGATCTAAAGAAAATGAGTCAAAAGAAATTTTTAATTCATCTTGACCTTCAACTACTATTTGTTCTTCTTTACAACAATCTTTTTTAGTAATAGAACATTCTGAAGTTGAGGTTGTCTTCTGCATTTCCATACCACACGTTTTGGCTTTTTTGAAAATGGCTGTGTCTACTAAAGTATCGCCACAATAATGCATATCTATAGTAAAGGACATTGTAGAAAATAAAACTACAAATGCCATAAATACAGACGTTATTTTATGAAATACTTGATTAATCATTTAAACAAACATAATAAAAAATAATTTGATTTGCTTTTTTTTACCAAATGATTAACAATTATCGCTTTAATTTATAATAATAAAACGCAGGCAATAAGAGTAGTAAAATTACAGGTTGGATTAAAAACCTACGGACATTAAAAAACAGATAATACTCCCCACGTTTGGGATCTGTCACAAAATACAAAAACATCATAAGAAGCAGGACGTAAGCCATGAGATAAATAATAGCAGAGAATTTTAGAATGCTTTTATCTTTAAAAAATACAAATATTATAGCTAGAGAAATGATGGAATTCATGGCATAACGCAAGGACGTAAACATGGTAAGCTTAAAAACCTCGCGCCTGGGAGAATCGAAATACAAATAGTCACTTTGAAAGAACAATAGATAAGGATCGTAAAACAACTGGTTCTCGAAAATCCGAATAAAAACCAATAATCCAAATAGGAACAGGAGTAATATATATTTTGTAAAATTAGACATCCTTCGGCTTTAAATTAGAAAACCGATTTACCCAAATCACCCACAGCAAACAAACCATACCATAAATAATGGCTGGGAAGATCACTGTATGCAAAATATCTTTTCGCCATGGATAATGATATAATCCTACTGATAAAATAACAACACGAATTAAATTGGCAATATAAATTAGGACGCTTCCCACCAATAAATATAATACCGTGGTTTTAAATGATCCTGCAAATGCAATTATAAATGAAACAAATAAAATAATAACACTAACAGAATTGCAACCTTCTATAATTCGTGCTACATATTTCTCGTTAATAATGAGTTTTAGTGAGAGTTCGTCGGGATGAGGTATTATTGTAGCTCGATAATCTGCCGATTCAAGTAATGCTCTACTTTGCTTTGCTACCAGATTTGTCACATAATCCGGATAGAATTTTGAGTCTCCTGAATAATTCAAATAGACTCTGTAGGATAATGAAAATACACTATAGACCAGCAAAAAGGTGAGTATAAACTTAACGACAATGCGATATTTAATAAATAGGGCTTTCAAAAAAATATGTTAGTTCTTAGTGATGTTAAATTTATTAAAATCAAAGATTGAAATTACAGCTTTTTAAATACTTTTACCAAAATTTTTAAACAGATGATTTTTGAGCCTATAAGACCGCAGGTTGAAACCATTATTTCCAATGCTGAAAAATCGGTTAATGAACGCCTGCTAAATATTTGCGAACTCCTTAATGCCAACATAAATTATTATAACTGGGTTGGCTTTTATTTTAAAAATGGAAACAAGGATGAATTAAAGCTTGGCCTTATGTTGGCGAACCCACAGATCATGTTATTATCCCCATTGGAAAAGGTATTTGTGGGCAGGTTGCTGTAAGTATTGAAAATTTTGTCGTGCCTGATGTGTCTGCCAAGATAATTATATTGCCTGTAGCCTAACGGTGAAAGCCGAAATTGTAATCCCAATTTTTGTAAAAAGGAAGAATATTGGTCAAATAGATATTGATTCCAATACACCAGATTCTTTTACTAAAGAAGATGAACATTTTCTTGAATTTGTTTGTGGGCAAGTAGCTTCAATGCTTTCTTAACCCGTATTATTCATGGTTTTCGTTATGAAAAGTTAAAATGTCAATAGATTTGGGAAGCACAATAATTTTTAAA
>CAXMOQ010000172.1:0-2345 GCA_964195015.1 uncultured Flavobacteriaceae bacterium
TAGTTTTTGAGTTTCAAAAGTTAAGGCTTCTTTTTTTGCAAAATGATCCAGTATTTTAAACCCAATATTATGTCTTGTGTTTTTATATTGATCTCCTATATTTCCTAAACCAACAATAAGATATTTTTTCATGAGATTTTGTTCATCTATGCTTGCTTTGTTTCTTCTCTTCTTAAAGAACTTAAATAAAAAGTTACACATAGAAATCTTGTTTTGTGTAAAAATAAAAAAAGCATCCTGAATACCACAGGATGCTTTTACATAAAAAGATTAAAATAAAATCTCTAGTCTTGTTTTGCTTCTTGAGCTGGTGCCGTAGCTCCAGATGGCGATTCTGCTGTTGCAGTCCCTTCAGCAGTTCCTTCAACACCTTCTTCTCCTTCTTCTTCTTCGATTTCGTCAACAATTGCAGCTCTTGCCGTCTTAATTTGACAAACAACTGTACTCTCTGTTTGTAGAAAATTATATTTTTCGTTTAACAAATCAGCAATGTAAACCTTGTCGCCAATTTTTAAAGGTGTCATATCCACTTCAATAAAATCTGGTAAATTAGCAGGCAATGCTTTGACACGTAATTTTCTGTTATTTCTTCTTAAAACACCACCATTTTTAACGCCTATAGAGCTTCCTTTTAGCAAAACAGGAATGTCTAATGCAATTTCCTTGTTTTCGAATAATTGGTAAAAATCGATGTGTAAGATTCTATCGGTTACAGGATGAAATTGAATATCCTGTAATACGGCGTCAAACGATTCGCCATTGTCTAGAGCAATCACAACGGTATGCGCATTAGGCGTATATACCAGTTTTGAGAATGCTAATTCGGTCGCCGAAAAATGCACTGGTTTATCTCCTCCGTATAATACGCAAGGAACCTTACCAGCATTACGTAAGGCTTTTGTTGCTTTTTTGCCTACGATTTCTCTTTGGGATCCATTGATTGTAATTGATTTCATTTTCTGTTTTTATATTTAATTATTAATTACATTATAAATTGTGAACTTATTGATTTGTTGTAATGTACATTTTGCATAACCTCTGCAAATAAATCAGAACAACTTAAAACTCGAATTTTAGCGCTCTTTTGTTTTAATGGAATCGAGTCTGTTACTATTAATTCTTCAAGTTTTGAGTTTTCTAGTTTTTCATATGCATTACCTGATAAAATAGGATGAGTACATATTGCTCTTACACTTAATGCGCCGCGTTCCATCATTAAATCGGCTGCCTTTGCCAATGTCCCAGCGGTGTCGACCATATCGTCAACCAAAACCACATTTTTTCCTGTCACATCACCAATGAGTTCCATGTGTGAAATTATGTTAGCTTTTGCACGTTGCTTGTAACAAATAACGACATCGCTCTGTAATGCTTTAGAATAAGCATAAGCTCTTTTAGAACCGCCCATATCTGGTGAAGCAATGGTTAAATTATCAAGATTCAAGCTTTTTAAATATGGCAAAAAGATGGTGGATGCAAATAAGTGATCTACAGGTCTTTCAAAAAACCCTTGAATTTGATCTGCATGTAAATCCATGGTTATAATACGTGTTGCCCCAGCTGTTTCCAACATTTTCGCTACCAATTTTGCTGCAATAGGAACTCTTGGTTTATCTTTTCTATCTTGTCTTGCCCAACCAAAGTAAGGCAATACTGCTGTAATATGCCTTGCTGATGCACGTTTAGCTGCATCAATCATTAACAACATTTCCATTAAATTATCGGATCCCGGATTGGTCGAACCAATAATGAAAATTCTGGTACCACGAATTGATTCTTCGTATGAAGGCTGAAACTCACCATCGCTGTACGTAGACGTAATCACATTTCCTAAATGTGTGCCATAAGCTGCTGCGATTTTTTCGGCAAGTTCTTTACTTTGTTCACAAGGAAAAATCTTCGCTTCAGTAATAACATTTGGCATGGCTAATGTGTTGTTTTATAGTGCAAAACACACTGTGATTTTTAATTGGGTGCAAATTTAGACATTTATTTCTACCTAAAAAGTATATTGTCTAGTATTTTTAAGGTGTTTTAAAGAAAAACAATTATTTTTGCTGTCCGAATATGCTCAAGTGGCGGAATTGGTAGACGCGCTGGATTCAAAATCCAGTACTTTCGGGTGTGTGGGTTCGATTCCCACCTTGAGTACTATATATTAATATTATAAACGTTAAATACTTTGTATATCAAGTGTTTAGCGTTTTTCATTTCTTCTATATTGTACTAAATTTGTACTAAATTGTCCTTTTTGAGTCTTTATTTGAGTTTATTTCTTGTTTTTTATTGCATCGTGTCTTTTAAAGTTCCAATTATATAATTAACCTTATATGCTTTAATCTGTT
>CAXMOQ010000172.1:2355-2632 GCA_964195015.1 uncultured Flavobacteriaceae bacterium
CGACCTCTTTTATCCTGTTATGTATTGAAAAACTCCATTACCTCATGCATATAGTAGTACTTCTTTCTAACAGGCTGACGGTACTTTATACGACCCTCAGCTTCATACTTAAGCAATGTTGTTGGTGATTTTATACCTAAAAATTCCATTACTTGTTTACTTGTTAGTATCTCCATTATATAATCGTGGATTTACTGGTGAAGGTTTTTATTGTTGGCGAATAAGCCTCAACGCAAAAAACATTTTATCATAGCAACCATCACCGCTAACTATGTGT
>CAXMOQ010000173.1:0-2605 GCA_964195015.1 uncultured Flavobacteriaceae bacterium
TGCATGGGTTTTGCCGTTGGTATAAACGTACCAGCTCTTACATAGGTTGGAATAGAATTTTCTTTTACCGAAACCGTTTTTGTTTGTCCGCCTACTACTTTTTCATCAGTGTAAAAATCAAACCAAGCATTATTTTTAGGAAAGTAAACTTCTTTTTCTTTTACTCCAGATTTTACTATTGGTGTCACTAAAAAATCACGTCCCCAAAAATAGGTTGAAGCATTAATTCGTAAGTCCATATTATTCGGTTCTTCAAAAAATAACGGTCGCATTAATGGTGCTCCCGATTGATTATTTTGGAAAGCCAATGTATAATTATAAGGTAATAATTTGTAACGCAATTCAATAGATTGTTTCGCCAATGCCTTCGTTTTGGCTTCTCTAAATACGGGTTCACTAGGCACTTCTTCTTGTGCATGAGGTCTGTAAATAGGCTGAAAAACGCCGTATTGTAACCAACGTGTATATAATTTGTCGTTAAGATTTGCACCGGCAAAACCTCCTAAATCAGAATGCATATATGCAAGACCTTGCATGCCCATTTGTAAAGCGATTTCTGGTTGCGATTGCATGCCTCCCCAAGTTCTATTGACATCGCCAGACCAAGGAATTAAACCAAAACGCTGCGACCCAGAATAACCAGCACGCATAAGAATAAACGGTCGCTGATTCGGAAAATCTTTTTTGTAACCTTCATATACCAAACGCGCCCAATCATGACCGTATATATTATGAACCTCATCGGCTGTTCCTGTGCCGTGAATTAATTTTGAAGGATGTACTTCAGGCTCTCCTAAATCGCCCCAAAACCCTTGAACACCAAGAAGAGAAAGTTCCTTATAAATATTCCAAAACCAGTCATTACCTTTCGGATTATAGATATCGATAAGTCCTGTATTCCCAAAATAGAAATCAAACTTAAAAGGATTCCCAAGAGAATCTTTGGCAAGCACTTCTTTATCCACAGCTTCCTGCCAACGGTTAGATGTTGTCACCACAAAAGGCTCTGTGACTAAAATTGTTTTAACGCCTTTATCGTTAAAATCTTTTATCATTTGCTTCGGATTAGGAAACGAATCTTTTAAAAACTCCAAATTCCCCATGGTGCCTTTCATTTCTTTTCCAAACCAATAAATATCAATAATTACGGCATCCACAGGAATCTCTTCATCTCTAAATTTATTGATGGTGCGTTCTGTTTCTTCTTGTGAATGGTATCCAAATCGGCTTGAGAAATTACCAAAAGCCCAACGTGGTGGCAAAGGTTGCTTTCCTGTTAAGTTGGTGTAATTATCAATAAGATCCAACCATGAATCACCCACAATAACTTGATAGGTTTTGCGTCCTGAAATGGTTTCGTAAGTAAGCGTATTGTCCTTTTTACTATCCAAATCTAAATAACCAATGGGTGCATTATCAAAGTGAACCATGTATTGCTTGGAAGACATTACTATTGGCATGGTGTAATTCATGAGTTCCGAATGGGTCTCGTAACCATAATGCGCTTTATTATACAATTGTAACCTGTTTCCGCGACGATTCATCCCTAAAGCTCGTGCACCACCTCCATACAAAACTTCGTCTTCATCTAAATTAAATTGAATTGTTTCGCCGTTTTCAATTTTTGAATAGCCTTCTTTTTCTGAAATGATAGGCCTTCCTTTATATGCATAAGAGATTTGGAAAGGTTGCTTTTGGATGGTTAAGGAAATTCCTTCGGTATTATAAATAATGGTATTTGCTGTTTCTTCAAACTGTTTTGCAGTCGCTTCAGGTTTTAGAACTACCGCATGGGAATTTGGTTTGAATTTTTCATCATTTGGAACGAATGTAGTTTCAACGATTTTGGAATTGTAAAACTGAATGCTGTATTTTCCATCATTTACGGCAACTTCAATATGATTGCCTTTATTTTCAACACTTATAAATTCTCTATCTGCATTTTGTGCAAATGAAATTTGTACAATAAAAAATAAAAATATTAGGGTTTTTAAGTGTTTCATGTTTTTTGTTTAAACCTACAAGGTTTTGAAAACCTGTGAGGTCTTTGGGTTATTTATTTTCCTAATATGAATGTTAACGGAATATCTAATCGCTGTTGCCATGAGTTTTCTGAATGACTTGCTCCTTCAAATTTTAAATTCGTTGTATAACCGTGTTCTTTAAGAATAGCACTCACTCGTGTTTGATAAGGTAAATACAAGGCATCTAATGTCACCGTCCCATAATCAAAATACATTTTGTGCGTTTTATAGTCAGGTAAATTCATGTTTAAATATTCTAAAAAAGCGTCAGGAATTTGGTTGTTTTCATTGTCATAAGTCCCTATCCAATGTGTAGATAAACATGCCGCGGCACCGAATACCTTTGGATATTCGCAAATGGCGTACATAGAAATTAGTCCGCCTCTACTAGAACCCATGATCGCTGTATTATTCATATCTATTAGCGTTGAAAAATTACTATCAATATATGGTTTTAATTCTTCGACAATAAATTTTAAATAACTATCAGAATTAATTGTATTAATCCATCCCGATTTTACACCCGTATTATGCAATGAATCCTTATCTCTTTGAGTCATTATCTCAAAAACGGTTTCTGG
>CAXMOQ010000174.1:0-2593 GCA_964195015.1 uncultured Flavobacteriaceae bacterium
TTTGCTACTATTAATCATTCCGGGATGCGTATTGCTGCACCAGCTTTATTATATGCTCTAACCTTATTAAATGTTACGAATGAAGACCATACTGTACATAGGAAACAAATTAAATAGTAAGACCAGTAATGTGTCTTCCATTGATACTTTGGTACCTTTGTTTGAAACTGAAGGTTACAGGCTTTATTATGCGTCGTCCAGAATAAATAAGGTATTACGGCTTTGCGAGATGCTTATCGCCTGTATCCGTTATAGAAAACGCGTAGATGTTGTTATTATTGATACCTATAGCACCTTAAATTTTAATTACGCTTTGTTGGTTAGCCAATTATGCAGAGTTTTGAAAATCAAATATATTCCCAGTTTAAATGGCGGGAATTTGCCAAGACGCTTGCGAGAAAATCCTTATTTATGTGGGCTTATATTTAACCATGCGTATAAAAATGTGGCGCCTTCACTCTATTTAAAAGAAGCTTTTGAAGATTTCGGTTATACCCATATTGATTATATCTCCAATAGTATTGAATTAGAGCAATACCCAATGAAAGTTCGGAATTTCACGCAAATTAAACTCTTTTGGGTGCGTGCATTTTCAGAAATTTACAATCCTTTATTAGCCATAAAATTGCTTAAAGCTTTACAGGATGATGGGGTTGATGCTACACTCTGTATGGTCGGTCCTGATAGTGATGGGACCTTAAAGGAAGTGAAAAGATTGACCAAACGTTTAAATGTTAATGTTGAATTTCCAGGAAAGTTGACTAAATCGGAATGGATTAATTTATCGCAGGATTATAATATTTTTATCAATACCACTAATTTCGACAATATGCCCGTAAGTGTGATAGAGGCAATGGCTTTGGGATTGGTTGTGGTTTCCACCAATGTAGGCGGCATGCCTTATTTAATTGAACACAATAAAGACGGTATCTTATTAGAACCCGATAATGTGAAAGTATTTGTAGATGCCATTAAACAGGTAAGTGAAAATCCTGAAACCGCTGAAGCAATGACTTTACATGCCAGACATAAGGTGGAGCAATTTGATTGGAACATTGTGAAGCATCTTTGGTTTGATGGTTTGCATTGATTTAATATTGTTAGCTAAGTAATACTTGTTATCTTTACCTTAACATTTGTTAACCCATGTCGAAAAAAGGAATTCATTTTAATATTTCGGAGCGCAAAATTCTTCTACGTGTATTTGACATCGTATTTGTACTTGCTGCCCTATATTTTGTGAGTAACCGTTTTGATTTTGATTATTTTAGCATAAACAAGGAGCATTGGGCATGGGCCTTTGTGTTGGCGCTCTATATTTCTGTCCTTGGTACCGTTTTTGAACTTTACGATTTACAGAAATCCAGTAAACCGGAAAAGGTTTTTGCAAACGTTATCTTAACATCTTCGGTAACCGTATTGTTCTATTTGTTAACCCCTTTTTTTACACCGGTTTTACCAGATAATCGTTTGCAAATACTATACTTTTATTTGGCTATTACAACAGCGCTTATTATTTGGCGTATAGCCTATATTACTTTTATTGTATCGCCGCGATTTTATAAAAAAGTACTCATCGTTGGTGAAATTTCCAATATTGCGACCATAGTAGAAGCTTTTAAGGATGCCGACCCTAATTATATTATTGTTGGGTTTATAAATTGTGAACCGAAAAGATTTGATCCCATTAAATATAAGGGGATTATGGAGTTTGAGCCTGAAGAAATATATGATGTTATTCAAGAGCATAAGATTTCAGAAATTGTTGTAGCAAGTTATAATTCAAGTAATATAACAACCGAAATATATTCTAATCTTATGGCGCTTTTAGAAGCAGGATTCCCTATAAAAGAATATACTCAAGTGTATGAGGATATGACTTATCGTGTTCCCGTACAATTTGTGGGAAAGGATTTTTATAAATACTTTCCTTTTAGTAGAAGCAATCAAAATAAACTCTATTTGTTTTACCGTCGCTTTTTTGATATTATATTTTCTATTTCCGGAATTGCTATTGGCGTTTTAATTCTACCTTTTATTATGCTAGGTAATGTTATTGCAAATAGAGGACCATTATTTTATAGGCAGGTGCGCATTGGTAAAAATGGCGATAAATTTCATATCATTAAGTTTCGTAACATGATAAAAAATGCGGAACGTCATGGTGCCGTTTGGGCTAAAAAAGAAGATGAACGTATTACGAGATTTGGCAACATTTTACGCCGCTCCCGATTAGATGAAATCCCTCAATTTATAAATATCCTAAAAGGCGAGATGAGCGTCATAGGTCCTAGGCCAGAACGGCCTTATTTTGTTAATGAACTGTCATTATCAATTCCGTTCTATGAAACACGCCATATTATAAAGCCTGGATTAACGGGTTGGGCACAAGTTAATGAACGCTACGGATCGACCATTGATGCCAGTCTTTTAAAACTTCAATATGACCTGTATTATATTAAACATCGCAGCTTCTTTTTAGATATTAATGTTATTATAAAGACCTTAAGTACGGTGATTTTTTATCGCGGGCAGTAGTTCAGTGTTCAGTGTTCAGTGTTCAGTGTTCAGTGTTCAGTGTTCAGTGTTCAAG
>CAXMOQ010000175.1:0-362 GCA_964195015.1 uncultured Flavobacteriaceae bacterium
AACAGGCGGACATATTCAAACTGCTCCTTATAACCTTCTCCTAAAAAATTCCAACCGTGAATATCGTCAATATAACCGTTAGCATCATCATCCGTATTGTTGCCCGGAACTTCATCCTGATTTATCCAAATGGAACCCTTTAGGTCTTCATGATCAATATCAATTCCGGAATCAATAACAGCAACGACAACTGTTTGCCCTTTTTTACCTTTAATAATTTCGTCATAAGCTTTATTGATGCCCATGCCTGGAACAGTATCTTTCACAAGATCTAAATGACTCCAGGTAAGCTCTTGTTTATAAGTTAACGGAAGAACTTTTATCACTGTTTCATCGATTTTATTAATTGGAGTGGATATAAT
>CAXMOQ010000175.1:372-2449 GCA_964195015.1 uncultured Flavobacteriaceae bacterium
GGCAATAAAAACATTTATTAATAAAAGCTTGAGTATTTTCATAGTTCTTTATTATTCAAAAACCTCATTACACCTATAAACTTCTTTTAGCTGCACTCCTTTTTCAGTATGTTGTACGGTTATTATTTCGTTATGAGCGTCGTGCTCCAAAAACAAATAATAATTATTGTCTGCGTCCATGCTAAGAAATTTCTTTTTCTCATCAAGCGTCAACAAAGGCCTTGTGTCATAACCCATTACAAAAGGAATTGGCAAATGTCCAGTTGTTGGAACCAAATCAGCCATAAAAGCGATGGTTTTATCTTTATAACGAATTAGCGGAATCATTTGTTTTTCGGTATGGCCATTGGCGAAGAAAATATCGAAACCAAATTGAGAGTTTTTCAGAATACCACCATTAGGAACTGTCGTAAATTTTAATTGACCGCTTTCTTCCATCGGTAATAAATTTTCCTCTAAAAAAGAAGCTTTTTCTCGTTGATTAGGCTTTATTGCCCAGTTCCAATGATCTTGGTTGCTCCAAAAATGCGCATTCTTAAAAGCAGGTTTATATCCTGTTCTATCCTTATTCCATTGAATACTACCCCCACAATGATCAAAATGTAAATGCGTCATGAAAACATCGGTAATATCATCGCGATGAAAGCCGTGTTTTTTTAGAGAGCTATCAATAGTGTCATTTCCCCACAAATAGTAATAGCCGAAAAACTTTTCATTTTGTTTATCACCCATTCCATTATCGATTAAAATCAGCCTATTACCGTCTTCAATTAACAAGCAACGCGCTGCAATATCTATCATGTTGTTGCTATCGGCTGGGTTTGTCTTTTGCCAAAGAGATTTTGGCACGACCCCAAACATGGCGCCTCCGTCTAATTTAAAATTTCCGGCATTTATAGGATATAACTTCATAAGCCACGCAAATTAAGAAAAGTGTTGTAAACAGATTATTAAGTTAAGAATTTATTGTGATTTTAGTTATTGTTAAAAAAAGGTTTATTTTCGATTAAATTTTGAATGATTGAAGAAGCCAAATGGGATACATAATTAACTTTTTATTTAAACTATGAAAACTAAAAACATTATCCCTAATAACGGAATTAAAGGGCTTAAAGAAAATTGGCGAAATGATCTTTCAGCAGCTTTAAGCGTATCATTAGTGGCTTTACCTCTTGCTTTAGGCATAGCCGTTGCGTCAGGAGTTTCACCAATGGCCGGAATTCTATCGGCAATTATCGGAGGTGTTGTAACGACATTCTTTCGCGGTGGATATTTGGCAATTAATGGACCAGCAGCAGGATTGATTGCGGTAATTTTAGCAGGTCTTGTAGCTTTAGACGGGAACATTAATTATGTTCTAGCTGCAATTGTGGTGTCTGGAGGCATTCAAACCATATTAGGATTTCTTAAAATGGGGCGCTTTGCGAAGTTATTACCCTCATCTGTTTTACATGGTATTTTAGCAGCAATTGGTGTAATAATTTTTGCAAAGCAAGCACACTATGCGCTTGGAACTACATCTAATTCAGACACCACCATTGGAGCCTTGCTTGATGTTTTTTACAAATTACCCGAGGCTAATCCTTTTGTTTTTTTGGTGGCATTAATCGGCGTTTTGATTCTAGTTTTTTATAAAAACATAAAATATAAGTTTATAAGAATAATACCAGCCCCAATGTGGGTTTTGCTATTGGCTTTGCCAATAGTATTTGGATTTGATTTCTTTAATGAACATAGTGTTTCTTTTTTCGGAAAGAGCTTTGATGTTGGACCAAAATTACTTATTGATATTCCAGACAATCCTCTAGATAGTATTATGCACCCAGATTTTGGAATGATTGGTACAACGGCTTTTTGGTTAACTGTTTTATCTATTACTATGATTGCTTCAGTAGAGACTTTGGCGAGTGCACGAGCCGTAGACAAGCTTGATCCTTACAAGCGCACCACTAACCTTAATAAAGATTTGGTAGGAGTTGGCTTAAGCACAATGGTTTCAGGAGCCTTAGGAGGCCTTCCAATTATTACTGTAATTGTAAGAAGCACTGTAAACGTAAATAGTAATGCAAAAACTAAA
>CAXMOQ010000176.1:0-2398 GCA_964195015.1 uncultured Flavobacteriaceae bacterium
AAATAAGTTTTTTGATAGGTTTTTTGTGCTGATACACTTAAAGAAAGCAATAAAATGACATTTAAACATATCATTAAGCACCCTTTCGAGAGACAATTAAAAGAAGGTTTGTCAGTCCGAGTAAGCCTGTATTGAGCGTAGTCGAAGTATCGAGGACTACTCTCGATTATCTGGATGTCATATTCTACGTAATTCTTTGAAAATTCAATTAAATCTTTCCTGTTTTCGTTGAGATCAGCCTTGAATTTGTTTTTCAATTTTAATGGCTTCAGCTGGGATTGTACATTGTAAATAGATTTAAGTGCTATTGGTCGTCTTGAAAAAGTGTAACTATCTTTTTTATACCCAGATTTATGTTGAAATATTCTTCTTTATAAATCATTAGTCATTCCTGTATAATAAGTTCCATCTGAACAAAGTAATATGTATACATAATAAAATTTCATATTAAATAAGATTACATTTTGACAAGCTCAATGTGACATAGTAACTCCATTTTGTCTTTTACTTTATTTTAAAATAAAACATAATTAAATGCTAGATTTTTTATTTATGTTAGTTAGACAATTTAAAACCTTGTTGTAAGTCCGAGCTTGTCGAGGACTATTTCTGGTTTATCAAATCCATTAAATCCACATCATTTCCAAGAAGAATTTCGTTAGGATTGATACGACCATTCAAGCCATCATTTTCCAGTTTTAAAACACCTCTTGGGCAAACGGCAGCACATATGCCACAACCAACACAACTTGAACGCACTATGTTTTCACCTTTTTGCGCATAAGCACGAACATCGATTCCCATTTCACAATAGGTAGAGCAGTTCCCGCACGAGATACATTGTCCGCCATTGGTTGTAATCCTGAATCTCGAAAACATACGTTGCTGAAAGCCTAAAATGGCGGCCATTGGGCAACCAAAACGACACCATACACGATTACCAAGAATAGGATAAAATCCTGTGCCAACAACACCAGAAAAGATTGCTCCAATTAAAAAGCCATAACTAGAGCGTAATGTTTCAGCCTCGAACAAAAATAGGTTTGAATTACCGCCGAAATAATGAATGCTAAAAAGTGCTATAATTATTACAAAATAACCAATTGCTCCAAAGCGGGCATCTTTCCCAAGCTCTTTACGCTTAAAAATCATTACTGTTACAAATACCAAAGTTAACAACGCTCCAACCAAAGCTAAAAACACACCTTTAGTAAGCCAATATTTATTGGAATCGTAACCCAAATACGTGTAAATAACTGCAGTTGTCATTAGCACTACAAACACCAAAACCGTATGAACTAACCAACGTTCCAGTTTCCATGCCGATAATTTTTTAGAGGATAATTGCCGAAAAGGATCTCCTACGGTTTCTGCCAATCCACCACAACCACAAACCCAGGAACAATACCAGCGTTTTCCGTATTTATAGGTTAGAATTGGAGAGACAACAAAGATCGAAACCACACCAAAAATCAATAATGCTATACCAATATTTCCAGCGCTGATGAATTCATCAATACGATACTGTTCAAAATTATAGTAGTTTAGAGGCCACATGTTTTTTAAATCGTAGTATGGCAGTTTAAAGGTATCAGAATTTAATCTCGCCATAAACTCCGGGATCAAAAAAGCAAAACCCAATTGAAAAAACATAACTGAAAATGTGCGGAGCTGTTGATAACGGTTATGGCGATATTTTAAAATAAATTTATAGCCAAAAGCCAAAATAGCAACCGTATAAAGAGTACCATACACAAACCATTGGCTCGCTGGATTTCCGTTCAACAATCTGCTAAACGGATCAAATAATGAGACTAGTCCTGTATTTGATGCTCCATTAATACCAAGACCCAATAGGTGTGGATAGAAATATAATACAATATAAAACAGCGTTAACACAATCCCGGTAATCCAACCAAAAACGCCTTGCGAGGAAATAGATTTGAACCAGACACCATCATTTTTAATGCCTGCCAGTTTTGTGCGATAGGCATCATTTGCAAAAAGAATAGTTCCGATGGAAATGGATCCTAAAGCTATGGTTAAGAATAATTCATTATTAGGAAAATTTATATTAGCAAGTGCTAAAACTAAAATAAAAAGACCAACAATTCCAATAGCAACTGCAATCTTTTGTTTTGTAGAAAGATCATTAGCTTCTGGTTTTGCCAAAGACATGCTATGATTTAATTTGTTACTCATGTTAGTTAGACTATTTGTAGTTGATGGTTGTAAACAGAAAGAATGTCGCCTTCGAATGTGCTATAAAATTCAGGATCAAAATTAGCTTCTGCTAAATGAGTCATCACATAATCTATATCACGTCTTTCGGTTAGCCATGTATCAAAAGTTTCATGGCGCATTCTAATTCCAAATGTGTTAATACCTTTAAATTCAT
>CAXMOQ010000177.1:0-2368 GCA_964195015.1 uncultured Flavobacteriaceae bacterium
GCTTAAAATTTCCTTTCCTTGATACTCGTGTAAATTCATCTTAAAACTAAATTTTATAGTGTTACAAAAGTAAACATCCTTAATCTTTAAACCAATATTTTTTATAACTCATTAGCTACAATAATAATAACGCATTTTAACAGCAATATTTTTAAGAATTTATTGGTCTTTGATTAGAAAAAAGGTTATAGTTTTGCAGCTAATTTAATTTTAACTTAAAATGACAAATGCAAACTTATTAAAAATCGCAAAAGACTTCGAAAGTCCTGTTTATGTTTACAACGCTGAAAAAATTGTATCACAGTATAAACGCTTAACATCTGCATTTAATAAGGTAAAAAAGGTTAAGATTAATTATGCTGTAAAGGCATTATCTAATATTTCGATTTTAAAATTGATGCATACGCTTGGCGCAGGTTTAGACACGGTGTCCATTCAAGAAGTTAAATTAGGTTTAAAAGCGGGTTTTCCGCCTGAAAAAATAATCTTCACACCCAACGGTGTATCGCTTGAAGAGATAGAAAAAGTTGCGGCATTGGGCACACAAATTAATATAGATAACCTTTCCATTTTAGAACAGTTTGGAACCAGACATCCAAACGTGCCAGTTTGTATCCGAATCAATCCACATGTGATGGCAGGTGGAAACACGAATATTTCTGTTGGTCATATCGATAGTAAATTTGGAATTTCCATTCATCAAATTCCGCACATATTGCGCATTGTTGAAAATACTGGCATGACCATTAACGGAATTCACATGCATACAGGCAGTGATATTCTTGATATTGATGTGTTTTTATATGCGAGTGAAATATTATTTGATACTGCAACACATTTTAAAAATTTAGAGTTTATTGATTTTGGTTCTGGCTTTAAAGTGCCCTATAAAAAAGATGATATTGAAACCAATGTCGAGGAATTCGGTGAAAAACTAACCAAACGCTTTAATGAATTTTGCAAAGATTATGGTAAAGACCTAACGCTAGCTTTCGAACCTGGTAAATTTCTAGTGAGTGAAGCTGGACAGTTTTTAGCCAAAGTAAATGTCATTAAACAAACAACCTCTACCGTTTTTGCGCAAGTAGATTCTGGATTTAATCATTTAATTAGACCTATGCTTTACGGTTCACAACATCAAATAATTAATATTTCGAATCCGAAAGGAAGAGAGCGTTTTTATTCGGTAGTCGGTTATATTTGTGAAACGGATACCTTTGCAAACAACAGGCGTATTAATGAGATTAACGAAGGCGACATTTTAAGTTTTCAAAATGCCGGCGCCTATTGTTATTCTATGTCCAGCAATTACAATTCGCGTTATCGCCCTGCAGAAATATTGTGGCATAACAACAAAGCGCATCTTATTAGAAAAAGAGAAACCTTTGAGGATATTTTAAAGAATCAAGTAGAAATTACACTATAAAATACCATAAGCGTTAACCCAAAAAGTTAACGCTTTTTTTATTATCTTGTTGGTTACAATTTTCATGTCATGAAAAATTTAACCTGGGATAGCTTCACAAAAAGAATTCATATCAAATCGCCAATAGAAAAACTGTATTGGTGTTGGGCAACCGAAGAAGGTATTAGCACATGGTTTTTAAAAAGTGCTGAATACTTGAGGAACAATAAAAAAATCCCTTCCGAAGAATTTATAAAAAAAGGTGATGCCTATACTTGGATGTGGCATAACTGGGACGGGCAGGAAAATGGCACTATTTTAGAAACCAATGGTCGTGATCTCATCCGTTTTTCTTTTGCCGAAAGTTGTGAAGTAACCATTACGCTCGAACAACGTGAGCAGGCCGTTTTATTATCATTGACACAATCTAAAATACCAGAAGACGAAAAAAGCAAGCTTCAAATTTTTTATGGTTGCAGTAATGGCTGGACTTTTTGGTTAGCTAATCTTAAGTCATATTTAGAACACGGCATCCTACTAAATGAAACCGAAATTGATCTTCGAGGCTTCGAACTTTCTGGTTACGAATTTGTTAACATGTAATATTATTCCTATTTATTTTATATATTTATGGGCAACTTCCCTAAATCTTTTTTTATTAACATAAAAAAAAAGCGTTTATGTCATATCTGTTTTCTCGACTTTCAAAGTCATCTCCTACTCCATATAATAGTAGCTAGTCATTTTATTTAGCATCTCAACTTCAAAAGCTAACCCAACTAAACACTAAAAATGGCGTTAAAAAAATCATTAATCATTTCTATTATTTTAAGTCTTATCGGGCTTACTGCCTGGGAAATTTATTGGCGAACCAAACCCGAATATGATAAAGCTGTTTTAGAAGATGACAGGTATTTATGGGCAAAAGAAAGAGCTAAAGTCAAGACAGCATCAGATAAAGAT
>CAXMOQ010000178.1:0-2330 GCA_964195015.1 uncultured Flavobacteriaceae bacterium
TAAGCGCGAAACCCACCACAAGATGAGATTTCTTTAAAGGGTCGTGGGAGATTACCACGTTGATAGGCTACAGGTGTAAAGGCAGTAATGTCATAGCCGAGTAGTACTAATAACCCATAGGCTTATTGTATTAGCCCCTTCTAACTTCCCCATTGGGGGAGGACACTTGCCCGAAAGGGCAATGAGGGGGCGGATGTTTTTTTATGGTTACAGTTTATGATTCATGTATAACGGCAATTATTGCCCTTTTTTCAATATGTTAAGATATTATCTTCCGATTTAAGGGAAGGGTCCCGCATCAAGTGCGGGACTAAAGCTTAAGGTGGTTATAGCGATGGGGCTCACCTCTTACCATTCCGAACAGAGAAGTTAAGCCCATTTGCGCCAATGGTACTACTATTGTGGGAGAGTAGGTCGCCGCCTTTTTTAATCCCCAACATTCATTTGTTGGGGATTATTAATGAGAATGGAATTCATTTCTACATGAAAAAATTTAATAAATAGTAATGTTTATTTTACAATATTTTTAAAACTGATCACAAAAAAAAGTCCAGCTTTAATAAGCTGGACTTTGTGTTTTTGGTTTGTATTTTTATTAATCTCTCAAAATACTTCGCGAAATTACAATCTTTTGGATTTCCGAAGTGCCTTCATAGATTTGAGTGATTTTAGCATCACGCATTAAGCGTTCTACATGATAGTCTTTTACAAACCCATTACCACCATGTATTTGCACGGCTTCAACAGTATGTTCCATGGCTACTTTGGACGCATATAATTTGGCAACAGCACTAGAGATATCGTAATTATTACCTTGGTCTTTATCCCAAGCGGCTTTCATCACTAAATGACGAGCAGCAGTAATTTCAGTAAACATATCAGCCAATTTAAATGCTATCACTTGGTGATTAGAAATTTCAGTGCCAAAGGCTTTACGCTCTTTGGAGTATTTAAGTGCTAATTCATAAGCGCCTTGAGCTATACCCAAAGCTTGAGAAGCAATACCTATACGACCGCCAGATAAGGTTTTCATTGCAAATCTAAACCCAAAACCATCGTCACCAATTCGGTTTTCCTTTGGGACTTTTACATCGTTAAATTGAAGTGTATGCGTATCGCTACCACGAATTCCTAATTTATCTTCTTTAGGCCCAACATCGAAGCCTTCCATACCTTTTTCAATGATAAAAGCATTTATACCATGGGAACCTTTGTCGCGATCGGTTTGCGCTATGACTAAATATACATCAGCGCGTCCGCCATTTGTTATCCAGTTTTTTGTACCGTTAATAACATAATGATCACCTTTATCAATAGCCGTAGTTTTTTGAGATGTAGCATCACTTCCAGCTTCAGGTTCACTTAAACAAAAAGCACCTATAGATTCACCAGTTGCAAGTTTGATCAAATATTTTTGCTTTTGCTCTTCGGTTCCAAAAGCTTCTAATCCATAGCATACTAGCGAGTTGTTTACAGATACCATTACAGAAGCAGAAGCATCAATTTTTGATAATTCTTCCATGATGAGCACATAGGATATGGCATCCATACCGCTTCCGCCGTATTTTGGATCTACCATAATACCCATAAACCCTAATGCTGCCATTTTTTGTACGAGCTCTTTAGGAAATTGTTGCTTGTTGTCTCTTTCGATAACACCTGGAAGTAATTCGGTTTGAGCAAAATCGCGAGCAGCATCACGAATCATTATATGTTCTTCTGAAAGGTTAAAATCCATGGTTTAAACTATAATTATTAATTTGATAAAAAATGAGTTCAAAGATAAACCTTTAATAACATTTTATCAATATAGATTACTATTTTTACATGATATGGTAAAAACTGAATACAAAGTTATTGGTATTATGTCGGGAACATCGCTAGATGGCGTCGATATTATTTGTGCGACATTTGGTTTTAATACGGTTTGTCATTATACAATTCATTATGTCGAAACCGTACCTTATAATACCTATTGGGTAAATGTACTTCAGTCGTTAGTGACATTATCAAAGGAAGCATTAGAGCATATTGATAAAGAGTACACCTTGTATTTATCAAACATTATAAATGCATTTATAAATAATCATAACATTAAAAATGTTGATGCTGTTTGTTCTCATGGCCATACGGCATTGCATCAACCGCAAGAAAAGATCACCTATCAAATTGGCAATCAACTACAGTTGGCAAGTTTACTCAAGCATACTGTTGTATGCGATTTTAGGGTTCAGGATGTGCAACTTGGTGGGCAAGGTGCACCATTGGTGCCTATTGGAGACGAATTATTATTTTCGGAATATGATTATTGTCTTAATCTGGGTGGCTTT
>CAXMOQ010000179.1:0-2229 GCA_964195015.1 uncultured Flavobacteriaceae bacterium
GCTTATATTTTTAAACTCAATTAATCAAAAAATAATTCAATTTATTTATACGGCATCTTAAAACTTAATTGGTATTACTAAAAACCGTAGCCCTATCATTTTCATTCTTGGTTAGATATTTTATTGCCCTTCTTTAATATAACCCCAACCGTCGGCTTGTTTTTCTATAATTTCTAGAATGCCATCTGGAACTTGTGTTAAGCCCGGAATTAATTCATCTTCTGAAACTTTATGTCTTTTCATGGTGCCTTGGCATACAACAAAAGAAATATTATCCTTCTTTGCTAAAGCTTCAAGGTCTTCGGCTACCGAAGACTTATCCTTTAAAACCATATCGATAGAGCCGCTATACATGACGACTTCAAATTCTGCATTTTCATAAGCTTGAGACATAAACTTTACATGCCGTATTGCTGCCTGATGCACTTTAGCATCACCACTAGTAACATCAAAAACAATTTTAACAGGTTTTTCTTGAGCAGTAATATTTAATGCAAAGAAAAACATTAATAATAGTGTTATGTATTTTTTCATTGGTCTAATATTTAGGATTAAAAGATTACTCGCCAGCAAAAATATAGCCACAGCCATGTTCCTGCGCTCTACCTAATGCCCAAACACCAGATGGCACAAGTTGGATATCTGGAAGTACACCACTTATCCAATCGTTATAAACTTCGGTAGGATCTAATTCCATTTTTTGCGCAACGGCATTGCTGTAAACTTTTGTAGCTAAATCGCAGGCACAAAACATAGCACCTCTTTCCTGCATACGTTTTAAACCATCTACACCAGCTAATGGGAAATCGCCTTCTTGGGGCTCATAGTACGGATTTCTTTTATAAGGTGTCCCATCTTTCATTTTTACGTCAAACACTTCTCCGAGAGGATATTTTTCCCAGAGGCGGTCTTCAAAGGCAAGAGGAAGCCCTGTGTGTCTTAATACGGTCATGGCGGTCATATCATCATCAGGAGTATCGGTTTCATTATTGGTCATATAAAACGCCCAATTCCAAATTATTGGAAATCCGCCATGTGGGGTAGAGCCATCATAAACAATACGATGAGAGCCTTTAACTTTTTTAAACCATTCATCTGCTTCGTGCAACGTTTTTCTATTAAAAGATGTTGCTGCATTTAATGGATTGGTTAAAAGCGATAAGCTACTTGCTGTAGCTCCTAGTGCCAGTGAACCTAGAAAGGTTCTTCTAGAATTAAAAATAGTTTTTTCCATATTAAATTAACTTTTGGTTAGTGAAAAAATTAAGTCAGGAAAAATTTTGGGAGACTCAAATGTAAGAAATATAAAGGAGACTTCAAATTAATTGATTATAAATAAAAGCATTGAAAATTTGATAAATTAACATACATTACTTTGTTTTATTTATGTCGTATCTTTTTTTATAAAATTCAATGATGGGTTTAAAAGGCCCTTTTTGATGCTGCTCTACGGAAAAATTATCGATGTAAGGCGGGTATGGTGCCGAAACAGGCTTCTTTGTAAGATCTGGAAAGTCTTTCTCTAAATTTTGTTTTTTAGGTCTGCTTTGTTGATTGATATAGCCCGAGACATCATAAGCTTCTTCATCCGTTAAAAACGGATTTTCGTAAGTTGTTCCATACGGCATATTACCTTTAATAAAATTTGCAGCTGTGATCACGCGATTTATTCCGGAGCCATTATTAAACGAATCGTCACCCCATAATGGTGGATACTCATACACTTGGGAGTTCAATTTCTTAACTCCTTTACCTTCTTTGGTGTGGCAAATGGCACATTTAGAATTAAAGATGCGTTTTCCGTTATTTAAATTAACAGGTCTATTTGGAAGTTTTATGCTAAGAAAACCGCGCTCCTTTATTTTTCCATCTTTGGGAGCAAATCGCCCCAACCAATTTAAATAACTAACCAGAGCCGACATTTCTTTACTGTTAGGTTCCATAACGCGACCATTCATACTGCGTTCCATACAACCGTTTATACGTTCTTCAATAGTTCCCATTTTATTTTCCCGACCTCTAAATTGAGGAAAACGATTAATAATCCCAATTAAAGGTGCTGAATAGGGTTTAATGCCTGCGTCAAGATGACAGTTATTACATGATAAGCTATTTCCAGCGTAGGCCATTTCTGGGTTGCCATTATTAGGCCCAATATATTCTGGGGTGTTTTTAAACAACTCATAACCGTATTTGATCTGCTTGTTTGCTTCAGAATTACTTAAAGTT
>CAXMOQ010000180.1:0-2181 GCA_964195015.1 uncultured Flavobacteriaceae bacterium
ATATGCAACTACTACTCCATTCTTAATAATAAGCACTTGGGGAGATTCGTGCAGGACTTGAAACTTATAGCCAACTTCGTTTGATACATTTCTATAATTTATTAAATCCAGAAAATATAGACCAAAATCGTTTTCAGAAAAATTATAACCATCAACAAATTGGTTTAATACCCGTCGGCTTATGCCACAACGTGTCGAGTATTTAAAGATAAGTTGCGGTTTTACTTTTGAAGCTTCAATAATATCATCAAACTGTTCGGTAGAATTTAAAGCAATCCAAGGTAAGACCTTCTTTTCTTTTGGCTCGCTAGAACCTCCAAATATTGCTTTTAATAAACCCATTAACTCTTAATTATAAATTATTAACTCAAACATAGTCTGAACTATTTTTGTTTCCTTACAAACTGACGAAAAGTCACGCTATTGCTGCATTTAGTAGACATTTTGTCGTTACTAATGCATTGGTAAGATTATTGACATTTGTACATTACAAATGTCAATTATAACAAACATTAGTTTCCCGATATCGCGGGAATAAAAAATAAATTTTTTATGAACTTTAATAATTATACTATAAAATCACAAGAAGCTGTACAGCAAGCACAACAACTTGCACAAAGCTTTGAGCATCAACAAATAGAAAATGAACATTTGTTTAAAGCCATTTTTGAAGTTGATGAAAATGTATTACCATTCATCTTAAAAAAACTGAATGTTAATGTAATTCTATTACAACAAATATTGGATAAGGAACTTGAACGTTTTTCAAAAGTGTCCGGTGGCGATATTATGTTGTCGCGCGAAGTAGGGAAAACCTTAAATGAAGCTTCGATTATTGCTAAAAAAATGGACGATGATTTTGTATCTATCGAACATTTAATCATTGCCGTTTTTAAATCCAAAAGCAAAATCGCACAGATATTAAAAGACCAAGGCGTCACTGAAAAGGATTTAAAAGCTGCCATTGAAGAATTGCGTAAAGGCGAACATGTAACCTCACAAAGTCAGGAGGATACTTATAATTCACTTAATAAATATGCTAAAAATCTAAATCAGTTGGCTAAAGACGGGAAGCTCGATCCTGTTATTGGTCGTGATGAAGAGATTCGTAGAATTCTTCAAATTCTAACCCGACGTACCAAGAATAATCCGATTTTGGTCGGCGAACCAGGAACTGGTAAAACTGCTATTGCTGAAGGTTTAGCACACAGAATAATCGATGGTGATATCCCAGATAACCTCAAAGACAAGCAAATATTTGCACTTGATATGGGAGCACTTATTGCAGGCGCGAAATTTAAAGGCGAATTCGAAGAGCGTCTTAAAGCAGTTATTAAAGAAGTTACAACTAGCGATGGCGATATCGTACTCTTTATTGATGAAATACACACGCTTGTTGGCGCTGGTGGTGGTCAAGGCGCTATGGATGCCGCCAATATTTTAAAACCAGCCTTGGCGCGTGGCGAACTTCGTGCTATTGGTGCTACGACTTTAGACGAATATCAAAAGTATTTCGAAAAAGATAAAGCACTGGAAAGACGTTTTCAAAAAGTGATGGTTGATGAACCTGATACCGAAAGCGCTATTTCTATTCTTAGAGGGATTAAAGAAAAGTACGAAGCCCACCATAAAGTGCGCATTAAAGATGAAGCCATTATTGGTGCTGTAGAATTGTCTGAACGCTACATAACAAACAGATTTCTACCAGATAAAGCCATCGATTTAATGGATGAGGCAGCTTCAAAATTACGTATGGAAATCAACTCTAAACCTGAAGAATTGGATGTGCTTGATAGAAAGGTGATGCAATTGGAAATAGAAATAGAGGCCATTAAGCGCGAGAAAGATGAAAGTAAATTAAAATCATTGCGTTTAGATCTTGCTAACTTAAAAGAAGAACGTAATGAGATTAATGCGAAATGGAAGAGCGAAAAGGAGGTTGTAGATAATGTTCAAAACATAAAATCTGAAATTGAAAATTTTAAACTTGAAGCCGAACGTGCCGAACGTGATGGCGATTATGGTAAAGTAGCCGAATTACGCTATGGTAAAATTAAAGAAGCTCAAGAGGCGCTTGAAGTTTTTCAAAAACAATTACTGGAACAGCAAGAAACAGCTTTAATTAAAGAGGAAGTTACTTATGATGATATTGCCGAAGTGGTTGCAAAATGGACAGGAATT
>CAXMOQ010000181.1:0-2049 GCA_964195015.1 uncultured Flavobacteriaceae bacterium
CAAAGTTGGGATAATGATATCTTTGGAGGTTTCACAGGTATTTATTATGCCAAAGTCATGAAATTTGGCAAACAAATGGTTCAATTGGGTGGTGGCCCAAAAATATTTTATGGCAATAATCATTTTAACCCAGATTGGGGTGTTCGCGCGAATATTATTCTTTTGTTTCCTAAATAAAGGTTGCCCTTAAAGGCAATATATAATTCTGTATCACCTTTAATAACCCTAGCATTCGATGAAGCTTTTAAAAACGAAACAATTTTAGAAGGCATTATAATTATTTATGGTGCTTTTATTTTTTAAGCTCTAATTTTTCGGCAAAATAATCACAAAAATCTTTCATGGTAGCCGTCATTTTTTCATCTTGAGTCGCTTTGTTAAAAGTATCGCTCATGGCAACAAGGGTTTGATAAAAAAACACTTTCATCTCATCTACGGGCATGTCTTTCGTCCACAAATCGATACGCAATGTTTCCTGCGCTTTAGCATCCCAAACCGAGAGCAACATGGCTTTTGCCTCTTCATTAGTAATACCGGCATCTTGTGCCGTCCAGAACAGTTTTTCCGGAACGCGGTTATCGTCAAGTTCTATATTTAATTTTATTGATGAAGTATGAGTCGCCATTTATTTTCTTGGTTTAAACTTTGAATTATTAAAAATGTCTTCGGTGGTTGCTGTAAGTAATTGCTTTATAGTCACATCGTTATTTTCCATATAAGCCCTTACAATTTGCCAACCCATATATTGCCCTAATCCTCCAGGGGATTCATTATCTATTTCTTCTAAATAGAATTTAGAAAAAGGCGCATTATTTATAAATCGTCCAGGTAATTTAGAATCTGTACTATACAATAATTCGCGCTCTACAAAATAACGCCAAATATAACTTTCGTTATCCATTGCCCAGTTTAGTTGTTCTTGAGTATATCCTATTTTTTGAGCGTCCCTTTTAAAGGGAATGAGTTTATCTTTAAAATATAATTGCTTTCCGTTATATACCATTTCGTCCAGCAAGGTTCTCTTTTCTGCTTGAAAAATTAGCTTTTTTGCATATTCGTCGGCTAAATCAACTACGATTTGTTCTTGATTAAAATTTTGCTTCAAATATTTTTGAATCCCATCGTAAAAATAATGGTCGCTTCCCAAATAGGTGTCTAAAGAAATTAATGCAATAGTATCGGTAACTATTACCTGATTTCTATAATCTACATAGGACGTTGTTGTAATAACTCTAGGAACATTAGTCTCTGGAAAGTAATATTTTAAATGTTGAAAAAATGCTTGTACTTCATTTTCAATGTCATTAAAATTGCTGAATTGTTTATCCACTTCATCAAATAATTGGCGTTGTAAAGTATCATGCATTCTCTCAATCCAAAGGGAATCATTATACCTTTTAGAAAACATAAAGGGAAAGCTTTGTTTTAGTTCTGGCAGATCATTTGGAGACGCATTGGCAAACAAAACATCAAAGCGTTCTACAGTAACATCGATATCAATAATTGTAATCTCATTTTTTAACCGACTTTCCTTTTTACAAGAAAACATTGCGGTAAAAATTAAAAACAGGAGAAATAATTTTTTCATCTAAACTTAAACGCTGTTAATTTTTATTAATTACTTGATTCGCTTATTTTTGTTGGGCAAAGGTACTATTCTTTGTCTTAAATTCTTTTAAAATGCATACAGAAAAAGTTATAAATCATATTGTTAATTGGTTAAAGGACTACACCACCAAAGCCCATGTTAATGGGTTCGTTATTGGGATTTCCGGTGGCATTGATTCTGCAGTTACTTCAACTTTATGTGCTAAAACAGGATTAGAAGTGCTCTGTGTTGAAATGCCCATACACCAAGCTCCAAGTCATGTTACAAGAGCTCAAGAACATATAGCGCAACTTAAAAAACAATTTAGTAATGTAAATGATGCCAGAGTAGATTTAACACCTGTTTTTGAAGAATTTAAAACCCAAGTTTCCCTTAAAGGCAAGCAAGCGACAGTAGATATGGCATTGGCAAACATAAGGGCACGTTTACGTATGACAACA
>CAXMOQ010000182.1:0-1998 GCA_964195015.1 uncultured Flavobacteriaceae bacterium
AATAAAATGAAGAATTAACATCATATGGCGATTAATATCGTCTTTGTTAATGCCTAAATGCGCTTTCGTATGACTCCATACTTACTTATCTGGATTCAGTTCTGGAGAGCAGACAGGAAGAAACTACCATAGTATCTTTCCTTTCTGCTAGTCTACAAAACTTTGTATTTCTTTACTGTGGTGATACTGAACTGATCATATTCATGCTGAAACGTTCGTCACTATTATTCACCATGTGTATGCACCGGTTCAGTTCCTCCCTGTTCATCGTGTCGTAAAGCATATCTTTGCTCATCACCTCGCATATTTTCTTGCAGAAAACCATTAAGACTGGCAATAGTATTATTTATGATACGATTTATGAGTATTTTCTATAGGGAGTAAAAGTATTTCAAGGCAAGTAATATTTACCCTTCTAGGATACTATTATACATACATAGTACGTCATCAATTTTATTGTTGCTTTTGAACTCTGAAACTTTATTACATAATGTGTTGTTATAAATTCAATAGATTTACGATTTAATATGAGCATAAATAGTGTTTTAAAACTAGGATTTGTTGGTGATATTGGGTTGACTAAGGCAGTACAAAGTACCATTGACAAAAAAGGTGAGGAATATATTTTTAGTGCAGTAAAGAACCAATTAATTAACTACGATTTATTAATTGGGAATTTTGAAGGTTGTGTAAGTCCTAACTGGGATACATTTAACGCTAATAATAAATTGTGTTTATCTCCTAGTTTTATTGAGATATTTCGGCATGTTAAATTTGATGTGTTTTCGCTCTGCAATAATCATATTCTTGATGCAGGCACGTTAGGCGTAAAAACGACAATAGAAACACTAGAAAAACATCAATATCGGCATTTTGGTGCCGGATTAACCCTTAAGCAAGCTGAAGATACTTTGTTCATGAAGGTCAAAGGCAAAAGAATTGCTTTTATAGGAGCATGTGATGTTCGTGAACTTTACGCCAAAAAAAACGCTGCGGGTGTTGCTCCAATGAAAAAATCAAATTTAGTTCGCCGAGTTAAAGAAGCTATAAATTATGCTGATGTTATTATTGTCGTATTGCATGCCGATATGGAATTTTACCGTTATCCGTCTCCCGGAAGGCGGCGTTTATGCCAAACCTTAGCAAGTTTGGGTGTAAATGTTATTCTTCAGCATCATCCACATGTAGTTCAGTCGTCTGAATTTATAAAAGATTGCTTGGTGATATATTCCATTGGGAACTTTGTGTTTCCCATACATGGCAATGAATATATGGAAAAGCATGAAGGTGTTCGTAACGGCGTAATTGCTGAAGTTTCGATTACTGAAAAAGGAAAAGTTTCGCTAAATATGAAGCACATCTATATTGATGATAATCACCGACCAACCATACCGAGTGCATCAATGATCGAGAAGCAAAATCAGTTATCGCGAAAATTGGATAGAGAAGTGCTTGACAAAAAAACAATTTTCTATAATTGGAGACAGGCTTGTTCGGAAAATTTACGATCCACCCTTATGGACGAATACTGCTATTTACATCGTCATGGTGTACTTAAATCTATGCGAAGCGTCTACAACTTGTTGACTTCTAAACCATTTTGGCAGTGGATATTAGGAGTTGTCTCTTTTGGTCATATTTAGGTCGTTGCTCCCACCCTAAATGAAAGAAAAAACTGAATAAATCCACTGCAACAAATATATTTATACTGAATAAAACTGCATATCAGCGTGCTCCCTAATTTATCAATTATTTAAGTTAGTTGATGCTAATGAATCTAAAAATTCTGGTTGTCCCATAAATAAAACAGGAAGATGACTTTCATCTGTATTGATCCAGTTCAGCATTAAACTTAGGCGGCGAATCTCAGCATAACGCCAGTAATAATTTTTTTCGGTGACTGAAGTCTTAAACAAACTGTTATATAGGTCTATAGCTTGATGTTTGATGCTGGTTTTAAGTGTTTTAAATACGAGTTTATCGATAACAATAGAAGCA
>CAXMOQ010000183.1:0-1910 GCA_964195015.1 uncultured Flavobacteriaceae bacterium
CTGCAAAAATTGCTATTGACTTAATTTTTGAAAACGAGATTTCACTTCATAAAATCGATCCCATTATTCTTGAAACCGATCTTGCCATTATTGCTGTGGTTGGCGACAATATGAAAAATCATCAAGGCATTAGCGGTAAAATGTTCAGCGCATTAGGAAAGAATAATGTGAATATACGAGCCATTGCACAAGGTGCTTCCGAAAGAAACATTTCGGCAGTTATTGCCAAAAACGATGTAAAAAAAGCATTGAACACCTTGCATGAACGTTTTTTTGAAGTCAAAACCAAACAACTTAATTTATTTATTACCGGTGTTGGGAATGTTGGCGAAAGGCTTGTTGAACAAATACATCAGCAAAACAAATATTTAAAGGAAAACTTAAAATTGAATTTAAGAGTCATTGGGTTATCAAATTCCAGAACTATGGTGTTTGATCCTGATGGAATTTCTTTAAAGTCTTGGAAAACAGAACTTGCCCATGGAGAAAAAGCATCAATTAACGGGTTTCTGGAAACCATAAAATCATTAAATTTAAGAAATAGTGTTTTTATTGATGTTACCGCCAATGAAAACGTGTCTAACCTATACCCTGATTATTTACGACAAAACATTGCGATCGTGGCTTGTAACAAAATTGCATGTTCGAGTAATTATGAGAATTATCGTCAGCTTAAACGATTATCACTTAAATATAATGCGCCTTTTTTATTCGAAACTAATGTTGGTGCTGGTTTACCTGTCATCGATACACTGAACAATTTAATTGCTTCGGGTGATAAGATTACATCCATTCAAGCGGTTCTATCCGGAAGCCTCAACTTTGTTTTTAATAACTTTGATGACACCAAACGTTTTCATGATGTGGTGAAACAAGCACAAGAAGAAGGTTATACCGAACCAGATCCTAGAATTGATTTAAGTGGCGTTGATGTTGCACGAAAAATATTAATTTTAGCTAGGGAAAGTGGTACAGAAATGAATCTTGAAGAAATCACTAATGAATCGTTCCTGACAAAATCAAATTTGGAAAGTGATTCTGTTGATCATTTCTATAAGACCTTAATTGATGATGAAGCACATTTTCAAAATTTATATGCTTCGGCTAAATCAAATCATTGTCAATTAAAATATGTAGCGGAGTTTAACAACGGAAAAACCAACGTTGGATTAAGGGAAATTCCTAAAGGACATCCGTTTTATAATCTGGAAGGCAAAGATAATATCGTAATGTTTTATACAGAACGTTATCCAGAACAGCCCATGATTATTAAAGGTGCTGGTGCTGGGGCTGATGTAACGGCTTCAGGTTTGTTTGCTGATATTATTAGGATTGGAAACAATTAATTTAGTGAGCAGTGTTCGGTCGCAGTTTGCAGTTTAACCATAGTTAAACATTAGTAAATTCGTGGCAAAAAATAATAACATGATTAAAACGAAAAATAAATGTCATTCTGAACATTCCGATAATTATCGGAGTTGGAGAATTTATATGAGTTGTTTCGACTGCGCTCAACATGACAGCATAAATAAAAATGGAAAACGAAATAAAAATATTCTCACCTGCAACCGTTGCTAACGTCGCCTGTGGTTTTGATGTCCTAGGGTTTTGTTTAGATAATATTGGTGATGAAATGGTCATTCGAAAAACCGACAAAAAAGGTATTCACATTACAAAAATTGAAAGTTATGATCTTCCGTTCGAAGCCGATAGAAATGTAGCAGGAGTTTCGGCATTAGCATTAATTGAAGATGCCAATCCGGATTGTGGATTCGAAATCGAAATCTACAAGCACATCAAACCAGGTAGTGGTATTGGGAGCAGTTCGGCAAGTGCCGCTGGTAGCGTGTTTGCAATAAATGAATTGTTAGGGCGTCGATATAATAAAACAGAACTTACTTATTTCGCTA
>CAXMOQ010000184.1:0-1818 GCA_964195015.1 uncultured Flavobacteriaceae bacterium
TCTTTGAAAAAATCTTTCTTAAAAATATTTGGAGAATACTTATCAGAGCTATGACCGTATTTGAAACTCCTTACTTCTGTAATAACATTATGCTCTGCCTCGTAAACAACCTCAACAAAGAACTTATCTATTGCATAACAGTTGATGCGACTGTTTTTTGTGATGTAGTTTTCTAAAAAAGTTTCCTTCTCCCAAATAGTTGCTTGTTTACCATCAAGAGTTAGAATGTTAAATCGGTATAACTTCATAAATTATACAAGTAATAATTAATATAATAATATTAAAAAACTAAAGAAATAAATATTAAAAAATTAACATTTGAACTATTCTATCTTAAAGAAAATATAAAAGATTAATATTTGACGTTAAATATTTGCAAATGTTAGTAACACTTAAAATATATTCACGTCTTTAGATTATACAATCAACAAAACCATAATTATCATGTATAAATTAGCTTTATTTTTTAGCATGTTGCTTACCCTTAATGCAAATGCTAATTCAGACAAATCTTCTGATATTTGTTCAGAATGCCCCAACGAAAACTTTGAAGAATGTACTTTAAGTAAAATTCTTTTTACCAACAACGATCTCAATGAAGCGAACAATTTAGATATTAGCACTATTGAAATTGTAGAAATAGAGGAAGAAGTAGAAATAAATTTTGATACAAAACGGTATCTGCCAATAGGATTTAATGCATTAAAAGGAAAAGACGATATAAATTGGAATACTATTGAAGTTGTTGAAATCCAAGAGGACGTAGAAATTAATTTTGATACCAAGCTGTATTTACCAAGAGGATTTGATGCTTTAAATGGTAAAGATAATTTTGCTTGGCAGAAAATTGCATTGGTATTAATTGAAATTGAAGAAGAATTAGGCTATAAATTGAATAAGAAGACCCTCTGTTCACTGTAATGATATAACATCTATAAATAAAAATATAGATAGAAATCACATCATCAATCATAATAAATCAAAAAAATAAGGATGCTGTTAATTCACATCCTTTTTTTTATTGGAACTATTTAAACTTTGGCGAATACTTATCAAGACTATGACCACTTTTAAAACTCCTTATCTCTGCAATAACATTATGCTTTCCATCATAAACAACTTCAACAAAGAACTTATCTATTGCGTAACAGTTCATGCGAATATCTTTGGCATTTAATTGTCCGAAAAAACGCCATTTTCAAATTCTAATTAAAATGTTCTTCAAAAGATATAAAATTAAATTCTTCAAAACTATATTATTCTTTTTTAACTAATGGTGGCGTAATCATGATATGGGCTCTATGTGTACCAGGGTTCATAATCCATGGATGTCCTGCGGCTTTTGGGCTTGCTGGCAATCCCGTAGATTCAACAGTAGCATAGGGGATGTAAATAACATATCGAACATATTCATTTTCTATCTCATTAGTTTGCGGGTTTACATCACCACTAAAAACATACAAAATAGTCTTATCCGGCATTTTAAGTTTTCCGGACTTAACCTCCTTTTCCCTTATATCAAATATTTCTTTGAATCCCTTACCTTGAATTTTTAATTCTCTACCTCTTGCCATAAAATTATCTAGGCTTTTATGATATGCGGCGGTTTCAAATCCTTCTTTTTTTGGGTTGTCAGCAATACAGATATATTGATTTGTTCCTTCACGAAGTACTTGTAACCCACCATTAGAATCATACCCATAAACTTTAGCCTCGCCCCTATGTTCATCAGGTAAAGCCATAACTGCCGTTTTTATTTCCCAGGTGGCATTTGGAATTTTATTTTGAGCGTATATCGTAGTTAATATAAAAAATAAT
>CAXMOQ010000185.1:0-1814 GCA_964195015.1 uncultured Flavobacteriaceae bacterium
TATGTGCTTGAAGCAAATATCACATTTGCAAATGGCCTCAACATCCCTTTATTAACCGAGTATTGCTATCTTGATGTGAAGGATTATGAGGATGAAAAAACAAAGCAAGATTGTGAGCTAAATGCCTTTCACCGTTTAACTGATAAAATAAAAAAATATTTCCCAAAACTAAAAATAATTATGCTCTTGGATAGTTTGTATGCCTGCGAAAGTGTCATTGACTGCTTGCGTAAAAAACGCTGGGATTTCATGATCAAGATAGGCCGCCTGTCGGCGGCGACCTCTCCATCTTTCAAATACCATGCGCTTAAGGTAAAATATAAATATTTTCAATATATTGCGGTTTCTTTTGGAATATCTTTCAGGAAAGATTAGAGTTAGAGACATTCTTCTCGATAATAATAATTGGTTTTTATTCTGGCTAAAGTATGCCCACTTAATCCGATTCGCCATTATTCTTAACGTGATTAAGGTGCTCGCCTGTAAAAGCAGCGCAATGGGATTTCAATCATTCCGGTGCCAGTGTTGCGGTTATGAAAAGCGCGTCAAACATACTTGTAAATCAAGGTTCTGTTCCTCATGTGGAAAAAAATCAACCGAACAATGGATTCAAAAAAATCTTGCTGCATTGCCTAATGTACCCTGGCAACAAATAACCTTTACATTACCGAAAGAATTTCGTGAATTATTTTGGCTAAATCGAGAACTTTTTAATAAATTTTTTCCCATCCCCGCTGATATACTAACCACATTAGCAAGAAAAAAAAATGTCATCCCAGGAATTTTTTCAGTCCTACACACCTTTGGTCGCGATCTAAAAATGAACGTCCACTTCCATGTTCTCGTCTCTCTTGGCGGCCTATCTCTTGATAAAAAAACATGGAAGAAAAATCTTTATTTCCATCATGACTCAATCAAAAAAATGTGGCGGTATCAAGTCCTAACGGTATTACGTACAGCACACCAAAACCAACAGCTAATTTTACCTAAAACGTTGGCCTTTATTCAAAACACCGATGATTTCATCCAATGGTTACAGCCATTTTATGAGAAAAAATGGGTCGTGCATTTAGCTAAACCTGAGCGTGACCACAAACGTAACGTAAAATATATTGCCCGATATCTAAAACGGCCACCTATTAGCGAGACCAGAATCAAACATTATGACGGAGAGAATGTTACCTTTATTTATCGTGATCACCGCGATAAAAAAGACTATAAAACAACCATGACTGTTGAAGAATTTATTAAACGATTAATTAGACATATACCGGATAATCAGTTTCGACTTATTCGGTATTACAATTGGTTATCAAACCGGAACAGAAGCGAAGATCTACCGCGAATCAGAGAATTACTACGTTTAAAAGAACAAGTAGAAAACCCTACAACTTGGAGAAAATTATTTGAGGAAACTTTCTATATAGATCCACTTCTATGCCCAAATTGTAATTTAGAATTGAAACGTTCCGCTAGCTATTTTGGGTCATCGTCACATGATTTATTCGCTCGCGCAAATCACTATTTAGCTACTCTCAAAAAAATATGATTTCATAACAACGGGATAGATCCGCCTGCACCTCGAAAAACTGATCGTTATTTGAACGTAATGAGTTTTTTTAGAAACCTCATGGATTTCATATGATTTTCAGTGGTTAATCTTCCCTTCATAAATGATCATTTTTTGCACTATTCAAGTTTTGGTATTATATTGAGTTTCCTAAACATAAACATAAACATAAACATAAACATAAATTTTTACCATATAAGCACCGCCCTCTGTGCCAGCGCACTAATAACATTTACAGGTCATT
>CAXMOQ010000186.1:0-1791 GCA_964195015.1 uncultured Flavobacteriaceae bacterium
AATATTAAGTGCATAATTATTTTTAAATTTAAGCACTCCAACAGGTTATATTCAATTTGTTTTTTGGGTAAAAATAGTTTCTCAAGGGTAATGTTAGTTTTAATAGGAGTTAAAAGGGTAATTTTAGTTTATAGACTTTACATATAGTAGTGCAGACAATCAGTAAAAAGTAAACTTATTTGGATGTGAATTTTGGCATGTAATATTATATTCTCTTTATACATTCGGTGGCATAATGAAGCACAACTAATTAGTAAACGCATTTTATTGCGTTTATTTACCTTTCAAATGTAATTTATTTGGGTAACATTTTGAAAGGACTTGTGATATTTGTGAGATTATTTGTACTAACATGTGTGTAAATTTCTGTAGTCTTTGAGAACTGTGCCCAACAGCTTCTGAATGTACCTTAAATTGGTTCCACAATCTAGTAAATGTGTTGCGAAAGAGTGCCGTAATGTATGTACGGTGGCTGGAACGCTTACCCAGTTTAGAGGACTTCAAATAAGGGTATTGGCGATCGAATAAATTTGTTATTCAGCACCAACATAAAAAAACAAAAGCCCCTTAAAAAGGAACTTTTGAAGAATTAATTGTGCTTTTTAGAGTCTTGTGCGACGATTACTGGTGTTGCCCAAAGTTTTTTATGTTCCGTGTTGTCTAACTTTAATTATAACAAATTATTGACTTTTCGAACAGCTTCTGCACTTTCCTGCATATTCGCTTTTTCGGCATCACTTAAAGCTATATTAACAATATTTTCAATACCATTTTTACCCAGAATTACGGGAACACCAATACAAATATCGTTTAAGTCATACTCACCTTCCAACAAGGTAGAACATGCAAACATTTTCTTCTGGTCACAGGCAATGGCTTGCACCAAACCAGACACAGCAGCACCTGGCGCGTACCATGCGCTAGTGCCTAATAATTTGGTAAGCGTTGCACCGCCTACTTTAGTATCTTCTTTCACTTGTTCTAATCTTTCGTCTGAAATAAATTCGGAAACAAGCACACTATTTCTTGTCGCTAAACGGGTTAATGGTATCATCCCGGTATCGCTATGACCACCAATGACCATACCATCCACATCACTTATAGGTGCCTCTAAAGCTTCTGCTAATCTGTATTTAAAACGGGCTGAATCTAAAGCGCCACCCATTCCAATAATTCTGTTTTTTGGAAGATTTATTGATTTATGAACTAAATAGGTCATGGTATCCATTGGATTACTCACCACAATTAAAATAGTATTTGGAGAATGTTCAATCAAACTAGAAGATACTGACTTTACAATACCGGCATTAATACCAATTAACTCCTCACGAGTCATACCCGGTTTACGTGGAATACCAGAGGTAATAACACAAATATCGCTATTTGCAGTTTTATTATAATCGCTTGTGATACCTGTGATTTTTGTATCGAATCCATTTAAAGATGCTGTTTGCATTAAATCCATGGCTTTACCTTCGGCATAGCCTTCTTTAATGTCTAACAAAACGACTTCTGAAGCAAAGTTTTTTATGGCAATATACTCTGCACAACTGGCACCTACTGCTCCTGCTCCAACTACGGTTACTTTCATTTGTTTTTTATTATTTAATTAGTGTTGCTTTTAAGACTGCAAAAGTAATTAATATTATTGTTTTAAATAAAAAAAGCATGCGTTTAAAACACATGCCTTTGCAATCTTTTATTAAAAATATGAGTTATACCAATTAAGTTTTAAAATGCCGTATAAATAAATTAAATTATTTTTTGATTAATTGAGTTTAAAAATATAAG
>CAXMOQ010000187.1:0-1066 GCA_964195015.1 uncultured Flavobacteriaceae bacterium
CGGTTCTATTTTTAAATGATAAGTAAGCAAAAAAGAAACGGTTTATATGCGACATCTTAAAACTTAATTGGTATAATACAATAAAGAAGGTAGGATTTTAATTGAGCGTTTCTGCTTAGGATTCAGCAGGCTTTTCAGCTTTTTCTATTTTTATCTTAAGCTCTTGCGTTTTTTTATCTAAATCCATTACAATTTTATCTCCGGTCTGAACATGTGATGTAATAATCTCTTCGGCTAAAGCATCTTCGATATACTTTTGAATAGCTCGCTTTAAAGGTCTAGCACCATATTGTTTATCAAACCCTTTTTCTGCGATATAAGCCTTGGCAGCTTTACTTAACTTTAAAGTATAGCCTAAATCACTAATTCTTAAAAGCAATTTTTCCAATTCAATATCAATAATATTATTAATATCTTCTTTTTCCAAAGTATTGAATATAACAACATCATCAATGCGATTTAAAAATTCTGGAGCAAATGATTTTTTAAGTGCATTTACAATAACACTTCTGGCATTGGCATCCTCTTGCGCTTTTTGCGATGCTGTACCAAAACCGACGCCGGTTCCAAAATCTTTAAGTTTTCTAGAACCTATATTAGATGTCATGATGATAATACAATTTCTAAAATCAATTTTTCTTCCTAAACTATCGGTTAAATAACCATCATCAAGCACTTGAAGTAGCATATTAAATACATCTGGATGTGCTTTTTCAATTTCATCTAATAATACAACAGCATAAGGTTTTCTACGGATTTTCTCTGTCAACTGACCACCTTCTTCGTAGCCTACATATCCTGGAGGTGCTCCAACCAATCTTGATATTGCAAATTTCTCCATGTATTCACTCATGTCGATTCGAATAAGAGCATCGGGGCTATCAAATAATTCGCTCGCAAGAATTTTTGCAAGCTGCGTTTTTCCGACTCCCGTTTGTCCGAAGAAAATAAAGGAGCCAATTGGTTTGTTAGGATCTTTTAATCCAACTCGATTTCTTTGAATCGCTTTTACAACTTTAGAAACCGCTTCATCTTGACCGATGACTTTCCCTTTAATTAAACTAGG
>CAXMOQ010000188.1:0-1037 GCA_964195015.1 uncultured Flavobacteriaceae bacterium
TTAACAATTAAAACAAACCCTCCGTCTGCCTGTTATCACATGCAGCCACCTCCCTTCAACCGAAGGGAGGAACAAGTACTTAAGCGAAAGTTCGTTGTATAGTAGCTCCCCTCTTTGGATAAACTACCGTGTGTACACAAATATTAATGCCATAGTTGGTATTTTCCACCAGCTGTTTATTATGTACTGCCATATCAATTGTTGGTGGAAAACACCAACAAAGAACTGAGCTAATGTTTGAACTGATTTTTTGATTTATATTTGCAAACAATACCGCGTAGCGGTTATAGTATTGTAGAAAATTGATAATTACATAGACAAAATTCCCCGTAGGGGATATACAATAAACCCCACACTATGAAACCAGGAACGTTCACCCAGATATATGTACAAATTGTTTTTGCCGTTAAAAACCGTGACGCTTTATTACATAAAAACATTAGAAACAGGGTGTTTGAGTATATGAGTGGTATTATCACAGAAATGAAACATAAATCAATCATTGTAAATGGGGTATCAAATCATGTACACATTTTAATAGGGCTAAATCCCACAAAGTCAGTTTCAGAAACAGTTCATGCAATAAAGAGAAGCACCTCATTGTTCATCAACAAAGAAAAATTATGTCCTGGAACATTTGCATGGCAGGAAGGTTATGGCAGCTTTACGTATGGTCGTTCACAACTAGATGATGTGTACCGTTATATTCTCAATCAGGAAAAGCATCATAAAAAAATGTCGTTTAGAGAAGAGTACATACAATTCCTTAAAAATTTTGAGTTAGAATATGATGAGCGGTTTCTTTTTGATTTTCTGGATGATGTTTAACACCTACGGCGTATATGGTCAGACGTATCATTAGGTTCTACAATACTTGATGTCCTACGGACAATAGTTAAATGACCAGTGTTTCCCAGATAAAAAGATGTGTACACACGGTAGCCTCACTAAAGAGTGAATCGAAGAAATCTTCATTCCATCCTTTAGGATAAGAGGAAAATGAATGAAGATTCATACCAATTAAGTTTTAAAATGTC
>CAXMOQ010000189.1:0-670 GCA_964195015.1 uncultured Flavobacteriaceae bacterium
AAATCCATAAACATTGACGACCGGTATTGCGATCAGGGTTCCCTTACAACGATCGATAATCTTCTTCGATAGCAAACGCCGAATTATTTCAACGCCGTTGATCTCATCGCCATGAATGGTTGCGCAAACCAGTAAAACCGGGCCCGGATTACGACCGTGCACCACGTGCACCGGCATGTTAACGCTACTATGCGTGTAGAAACTGGGTAACGGGATATCGATCGATTGGCGGCTGCCGGGCTTAATCTCGACACCGGCAATTTCTATCGCTGCTTGCATTTTAACCCTTGCCACGGGTCCTGGTTTTGCCGGGTTTTAGTTTTTCAAGATTGCTGATGATTAAACCAGCCACATCCTTGCCGGTGGCGCCTTCGATGCCCTCCAGTCCGGGGCTCGAATTGACTTCCATTACCACCGGGCCATGGTTGGAACGCAACAGATCGACGCCGGCGACATTCAGACCCATAATGCGCGAAGCTCTGACCGCAGTGGAGCGTTCCTCGGGCGTGATTTTAATCAGGCTGGAAGAACCACCGCGATGCAGGTTAGAACGGAATTCGCCTTTAGGTGCCTGGCGTTTCATGGCAGCGACTACCTTGCCATCAATGACGAAGCAGCGAATATCGGAACCTCCTGCCTCTTTGATGAATTCCTGTACCAGGATATCGGC
>CAXMOQ010000189.1:714-1018 GCA_964195015.1 uncultured Flavobacteriaceae bacterium
TTGATGTCATCAGGTTTATTTGCATAACCGGTGAGTGGCATGCCGATACCTCTACGGGATAACAACTGCAGTGAACGCAGCTTATCACGTGAGCGTCCGATCGCTACCGACTCATTAAGGGCAACGACACCCATCATTTCAAACTGTCTTAAAACGGCCAGGCCGTAGGCAGTTACCGAGGCCCCGATTCGGGGTATGACCGCGTCAAAGCCCTCGAGTATTTCGCCACGGTAGTGAATCGAGGGTTTATGCGCCGCAATATTCATGTAGGCGCGCAGCACGTCAATGACGACAACCTGATGAC
>CAXMOQ010000190.1:0-993 GCA_964195015.1 uncultured Flavobacteriaceae bacterium
AGAATTATGCTTTTTTAGAAGGCCAGGGACTGGAGAGTTATATTCCGCCACACGGCACTTACAAAGGAGGCCCAGAAGGGTTTACTTATAATGGACAAGCAGATTGTTGGGTTTGTCCACAAAACAAAACCATTCCATTTACCAAGGTGTTTTATGAAGGTGAAAACAATAACAAAAAGAAAGAATACCGAGCTTCTAAACAGGTGTGCATAGGTTGCCCAATACGAGCAGATTGTTTAAAAAGGAGCCAAGAAAAGCGCATTACCATTACTTATTATAAAGACGAGTACGATAGGAACATAGTCAGGATAAACAGCAAAAGAGGCCGTTATATGAAAGCCAAACGACAGAGCACCGTTGAGCCCGTATTTGGGACATTGACGCAATTTATGGGACTGCGAAAAATCAATACTATTGGCATCAAGCAAGCCAACAAGGTGATGCATCTATCTGCTATGGCCTATAACCTTAAAAAGTACTTAAAATTCATTACCAAAACTGTAAAAAGTGATGCCGAAGCGATGCGTCATTTTGTTTTACATCTAAAAGGGCTATTTGCACCTCAAATAAAGCCTTTAGAGCTGTTTGAATTTTGAAAGAACAACAGGTAAACTAAAAACAAAAGCCCCTTAAAAAGGAGCTTTTGAGTTAAGATTTATGTTTTTTAGAGCCTTGTGCAACGATTACCATTGTTTCAATATGTGGTTTTAATTTAATTAAAAAGCCATTGGATTTATAGGTGTATATATAATAGGTGTATATACAGCGGCAAATATATCCCTACGTTGGTGGTAATATTAAACCAACATAATCGTTAAAAACAGAAATAGTAACTTTTTAAAAAATGAAAATTATGAAAGCCATTTACTACCTTACATCGACATACCATTTTGCCAATACTCTTGGCGAAATACCCCATTTATATAGTTTTCGAATAGCGATCCATTGAAAACGCGTCTTAATGAAGCCGGCCTTAAGGTGTCGCCTTGCAGA
>CAXMOQ010000191.1:0-571 GCA_964195015.1 uncultured Flavobacteriaceae bacterium
CTTTCTTCCTTCTCGTATTCCGTTTGCAGCCGTTGAACGACCTTCTCTCGCTCCTCAATGGCCATCATTCCTTCAAGAATCTGATCCTCTTTGGCCTCGATTCCCCGCTCCCCACCTTCTATTTCATGGAGCATGGCCTGATACTCCTTGTTGGTCTTCACCTCCATCAGCTGTGTCTTATGCTTCGACAGTTCGTCCCGTAGACTAGCCACCTCCAACTCCAGCTCCCGCTGGCGAGCATGGACTTCCTCGATCAGCCGCTCTTCCTCGACGAGAGATTGACGGCTCTCCTCGAGAGTTTGACGGTGGGCAGTTCCTGCAGTTCCTTCAACAACTTCAGCTCTTCTTGTACGCTTAGTTCTGCTTCCATCAGACTTCTCGCGAAAATGTGGTGGGCCCAGTAGGACTCGAACCTACGACCGTCTGATTATGAGTCAGATGCTCTAACCAACTGAGCTATGGGCCCACAAAAATAGGCAAAAAAAAGGGGCGGTTCAACCGCCCCTTTTTTGCTTCATAATCCTTCCTTGCTCATATTCTCAAGGAAGGTCTTGAGTTTCCTCGTCCGTGA
>CAXMOQ010000191.1:586-875 GCA_964195015.1 uncultured Flavobacteriaceae bacterium
TCTGCCGAATCCGCTCCCGGGTGACAGAAAACCTTTGTCCAACCTCCTCCAGAGTGTGTTCGCTTCCATCGCCGATGCCAAATCGCATCCGAATGACCTGTTCTTCTCGATCGGTTAGGGTTTGTAATACCGCCGCAGTCTGATCCTTAAGATTGATGTTGATCACCGCTTCAGCGGGTGATACCACTCCCTGGTCTTCGATGAAGTCACCCAAATGACTGTCTTCTTCCTCTCCGATGGGAGTCTCCAGCGAAATCGGCTCCTGAGCAATCTTGAGAATCTTGCGCAC
>CAXMOQ010000192.1:0-799 GCA_964195015.1 uncultured Flavobacteriaceae bacterium
TGATAAATTCTACTTTCTGAACTTGTTGAAATATCGGGTCCAAAACTTCCAGTAGTTACATTTCCGTACCCAAGTGTCAGTTTAACGTCTGCATCCTTAGGTTTGTATGTTATTCCTCCGCGCAGTAACAACTGCTCAAGATCTCCTGCAATGTTCCAAGTTCGGTATTGAATATCTCCTTGAACACCCCATGAACTTTCTTTAAAGGTCGTATTGAAGAAGTACATGTACCATGCACCTATTTCGTTTTCATTTATCTGAGCATTACCATTCTTTGGTAAGAAGAAGGATATGCTAACTGCCAATAGGAACAAACTCTTTTTCATTTTCAAATAATATCACACAACGGTCTTGTATATGGTTTGTTGCGTATTTTAAGCACCTAATTTAGCAAATACAAACCGAATAGAAAATCCGCGAGCTCCGATAACTATCGGGATTTGTAAGTATGCAATAACTAGCAGTAAATTATATACAGTGTTGGCAATTGGCTTTTTTTAGTCGTAAATCCTAATGATTTCTCCATTTGTTCATTGGTATTGGATTGTGACCAGGGAAGTAGTCCTTATATTTTTTATAGGCATCTTGAACCATTCCTGAAGAAACTACATTTACTCTAATTCCATTTTCAATTTCCAATGAAACAGCTTTTACAAAACTATGTAATCCCCCATTTACCATTGCAGCACTTGTTGTTTTCACAACAGGGTCATCTGCTAAAATTCCTGTAGAAAGAGTGATTGAGCCATTCAGATTGAGATAGTCTTGACCAATGCGAACAAGGTTTACTTGCCCCATT
>CAXMOQ010000193.1:0-788 GCA_964195015.1 uncultured Flavobacteriaceae bacterium
TATGTACTGTCAGGAATTTTAGGTGTTATTTTTGAAAACGAATCTGCTTTTGCATTACCAAGTATTGCTTTGTATGTTGGAACTGTGTTGGTATTTGTCTCATTAAGTGTACTAATTATTTATGCCTTCAAAGCCGTAGGAATTAGAAAGGTGCAATTTGAAAACAATCATAGTTTATAAGAGTAAATGAGTGATAATAATCAACATAGAATAGCATTAGGAGGAGGCTGCCATTGGTGCGCAGAAGCTATATTTCAATCGTTAAAAGGAGTTGAAAAAGTAGAACAAGGTTTTGTAGCTTCAACAGGAGAAAACAATAGTTTTTCTGAAGCTGTAATTGTTCATTTTAATGCTAAAGATATTACATTACATACACTTATTGAAATACATTTACATACCCATAAGAGTATGTCTAATCATACTATGAGAAATAAATATCGTTCGGCAATTTATACATTTTCAGAGGAACAAAGACAAGAATCGATTGTAATACTAGAAGAGTTAAATGGGATTTTCGAAAATAAATTAATAACCAAGATTTTGGGATTTGAAAATTTTAAACCTTCACGAGAACAAATTACAAATTATTATTATTCGAATCCCGAAAGACCATTTTGTGAAGCTTTTATTAATCCAAAATTGAAACTCCTTTTGGATAAATTCTCGGCATATGTCAATCATGAAAAATTAATCCATTCTGTCAAACTTTAAAAGAATACTGTAAGTTTAATTAGAATTGATTAAATTAGATAACTAAACAATCAACACATGAAAAGGCAAAAAAAAAT
>CAXMOQ010000194.1:0-673 GCA_964195015.1 uncultured Flavobacteriaceae bacterium
AAATCTCTAAAAGATCTTTCAAATTTACGAGCGGTAATCAACGATAGAAAATGGAATAAGAAAATTCAAATAGAAGAAAATACTGCGGCAAATATATCAAGGGAGGTTCTTCTCTATGACGGAACACCCGGAAATACAGTATTTGCAAAAATTATTATACATTCTGATCACGATCAAGTGAAGCTTTTCGAATTTGGTTATAGTGATCGTGTTGTGGCTATTCTAAATGGTAATGCTATTTATAAAGGCAACAATAAGTGGCGCTCACGAGACTATCGTTATTTAGGGACTATAGGATTATAATACACTCTTATTAGCAATTTCTGAAGATTTTGGAGGGTGGTTAGTTACAGGCCGATTTGAAAATGAAGAAGGAATTACTTTAAAATAGTTTTATGCTGAAATAAAAACTGAATACAACAAAAAATAAACGCCATTAAAACGAGCGTTTATTCAAAATGTTAGCCCTCATTATGACAAACCAACGAATCAATGACCTTATACGAGTTCAACAAATTGTCATTGGAATAACGGTACAAAACCGTAATTGAACAGGGAGTTTTCTTAGACAATTACCTTACCCAAGATATCCGCATCAACTGTTATGCAATAGATAAGTTCTTTGTTGAGGTTGATTGGTTAACTCACAATTAAGTAAAAATTCTTTCAGTTC
>CAXMOQ010000195.1:0-653 GCA_964195015.1 uncultured Flavobacteriaceae bacterium
GCATTATACTATCCCTTTTGGTGCATGGCGCGAAGTTGAAGAAGCAATGGGCGTTGAAGGTCCTACAGATCGTATGGAACCCGTAGAAATGGCATTAGCCGCAACCGCTTCCTGTGTTATAAATTCAATTTCACTAAATACAGTACGTCTGGGTATAAAAGTTGAAGGTCTTGAGATTATTGTTAGAACTACTGTAGACCCACGTGTCCTTTTTGCCATTAACGGTCCTGAAGATTATGGTTCTTGTATAAAATCTATAGACTATGATGTGAAGGTTCAAGGAGATATTAGTGAAGATGAATTGCAAACCATCAAACAATTGTGTGAACATTCTCCAGTATATATTATGATGGCCACACCGATAGCAATGACATCTAATGTAGAGCATATACATTCTAACGTAGAACCCAGTTTAAACTAAACAGATAAAAAGTTATCGAGTTAATCCATGAAATATAAGTAGTGACTGGTCGGAAACATAGCAAAATTAAAAAAGTTTCTTTTTACAATCTTTTGATAAAATTACTCTGTTTCCGACCAGTCACTAAGCAAGAGAAAATTGAACTCATTTAAACTTTTTGTTTGTGAGCGAAAAGTTTGGCTTTTGGGGCGTAATAAAGACTTTTTTATATAACATAGCATCGTTACGTTAC
>CAXMOQ010000196.1:0-650 GCA_964195015.1 uncultured Flavobacteriaceae bacterium
AAGCAAAAAAGAAACGGTTTATATGCGACATCTTAAAACTTAATTGGTATTAATTGTACTTTTCATAGGATACGTTGTTGGCACGTATTTTAGGATTTAAAATTCAAACGTAACACTTCATTATTGCTTTCCGGATGAGTATATTGTTTTATTTTCTTGAAACCATATTTATCATAAAAAGATCTTCCGATAAGGTTTTTTTCAAAAACTTCAACTTCTAATTCGTTATGTAATTTATTAACAAAGTTTACTAGCTTTGTTCCAATTCCTTTTGAGTGATGATTTGGCATTACAAACAAGCCTCCGATTTCATTATCCAGCATACTTATAAAACCAAGAGCAGAATTATTCTCTTCGAATATCCAAGTTTCGGAGTTTGGAATATAAATTTCCCTCATATCTTTTTTTACTTTTTCTACAAAAGTTGCTTCCAAAAAAGGATGAGCTAAAGTTGATGAATTATACCAAATAGTTATTATGTCGTCAATATCTTTTTTAGTGTGTTTTCTTATCATTACTAACTACTTGAATTACTATGTGGTTAAATTATTTTAATTTTCGGCTTACGGACAGCGTATAGATAAACTCTCTTAAGGAATTTATCTCCATTAAATGAATATGTTTTATAGATATTTATTCTTTCTTTAAAG
>CAXMOQ010000197.1:0-640 GCA_964195015.1 uncultured Flavobacteriaceae bacterium
GGAATGAAGATTTCTTCGATTCACCCTTTAGGGAGGGGATAAAACCGAAGAAAGCAAATCAAAATGCACAACGGGTTTATTTAATATACTGGCACGTTATCTGAAAAATTATCTGACGAAAAAAAGAGGGTAACTAAACTGAAACCCTCTTTTAAAAAACAATCAATTATGCTATTAATCAATCGTCATGTTTGTTATAAATTATACAACAAAATTACCGTCCGAATGCCGTTTTAGATATGACATATTGTGCTATTTATATAAAAACCCATTTATTTTTCCTTCAAACCGTTCCGTAAAACAGTTTAACAAAAAAGAGGGCAATCAACCCCTCTTTTTAAAAACCAAACTATCAATCATTTAATCAAACCGTCATGCTTGTATTAAATTATACAGCAAATTTACGATCAAAGTGTCTTTACTTATATGACATGGCGTGTCATTTATATTAAATGTATTGTTTTCCTTTTAACATTTATCCTTATTTAACCCGTTGTGCATTATGACAAAAACAGTGGGATTTGAACTGAATCTTCATTCATTTTCCTCTTATCCTAAAGGATGGAATGAAGATTTCTTCGATTCACCCTTTAGGGAGGGGATAAAACCGAAGAAAGCAAATCAAAATGCACAACGGGTT
>CAXMOQ010000198.1:0-241 GCA_964195015.1 uncultured Flavobacteriaceae bacterium
GCATAAATTTGGTGCGGTTTTATATGCTCTATTAAACTACACATGATGTCTATATCATCCTGTGAAAGATTATTCTTTTTAATAGTTCCGGTTTCATAAAAAGGAAGATCTAAAAAATGAACATTTTTATCATCTAATCCCAAGTACCGTGTTGCTGCAAGGGATTCACTTCGTCTAATGCGCCCTTTTAATTTTCTAACTTCAACAGAATCTATATCGTTATCTGTCTTCTTGTTAAGAA
>CAXMOQ010000198.1:314-610 GCA_964195015.1 uncultured Flavobacteriaceae bacterium
TGCAATATTTCCTGACGTTTGATAAGCAATATGTACATCATGCCCTTGTTCTACAAGACGGTCAAAAGTGCCCCCCATAGAAATCACATCGTCATCTGGATGCGGACTAAAAATAATCACTCTTTTTCTTGGAATATCAGCGCGTTCAGGGCGATTCGTATCGTCGGCATTTGGTTTTCCTCCAGGCCAACCAGTAATGGTATGCTGTAGCTTATTAAACATTTTTATGTTTAAATCATACGCCGTGCCTTCTTCGGTTAACAGACCTGACATGCCATTATCGTTATAATCTTTAT
>CAXMOQ010000199.1:0-253 GCA_964195015.1 uncultured Flavobacteriaceae bacterium
TTTGTCTACCTCGCATTAAGTCCAAAATCTTGTTCCACCGACTTGTACCATTCTTCGTCGTTGGCGGCATTCCAATCCACCCATTGTTCATCACTCATAGATGCTCGCCATGCAATAAATGGTTCTGCATCTGGTCCAACAGGATGTCTTAATTTCCAATTGTTGTTTTCGGCAACTTCAAAAATCTTGTCTGCAACGAGCGATGGTGGTGTTGGTGTTTTGAGCGATGCTGTAAAAAGACCAGCAAAACGTT
>CAXMOQ010000199.1:270-601 GCA_964195015.1 uncultured Flavobacteriaceae bacterium
AGGGCATGCTTACTTGCGGCATATCCACCCAACGGACTATTTGCAATATGACCTGCAACAGATGCTACATTTATGATACAGCCTTCTTTGTTTTTTCGCATTTGAGGTAAAATGGCTTTGGTGCAACGCAGTACTCCCAAATAATTGGTGTTTATAATAGCCTGGAAATCATCCATTGACATTTCTTCGATAGAGCCATGACGTTCAATTCCAGCATTGTTCACAAGAACATCTAACGAACCATGTTTTTGAATGACGGCATCCATACATTGCTTTACAGAAGAATCAGAATCAACATCCATTTTAGAAATCGTAATGTCCAGAGATTCGT
>CAXMOQ010000200.1:0-273 GCA_964195015.1 uncultured Flavobacteriaceae bacterium
TATTTTTATAGATTACAAGACTCTATTTTTGACCCATTAAATCAATTATTATACCATTATGAAAACACTAAAAATTTTATCCGTGCTATTTGTTGCCATACTTTTAAGCTGTGGTGGTAAAGAAGAAAAAAAGAAAGAAGGATTTTCTTATGAAAAAAAGGAAACCAAAACCGAAAAAACAACGACCGAAACGAAAATTAAAGCATCAGAACGAATTGACTTAACCAATAAAGGTATCGGACCCATTACATCTGTAGATTTAGGTACTGAAGT
>CAXMOQ010000200.1:341-593 GCA_964195015.1 uncultured Flavobacteriaceae bacterium
CGCCACTTAAAGTAATGGAAAGACGTACTCCGGAATGGATAATGAATATGATTCTTGATCCGGAAGGAATGGTTAAAAACGATCCATTAGCAAAAGAATTACTTATAGAATTTAATGGCTCTCCAATGGCTAATCAAAATTTAACTGAAGAAGAAGCAAGAGCCGTATTAGAATATTTCAGAACATTAAAATAAACTATATGAAAACTAACCTTAACATTCTGTTTAGTGCTCTATTATTACTCCTATTTAT
>CAXMOQ010000201.1:0-583 GCA_964195015.1 uncultured Flavobacteriaceae bacterium
AAATGGTTATAAAACCGATGTACGTTGGCTAGCTTTGTCAAACGAGAAAAACAATGGCTTGCTCATCGTTTCAAAAGACACAAAAAAAGGATTAGGTTTTAGCGCTTTACATATGCCTAATGAAGATTTTGATACAACAGCCGATTTATCTTATGGCGGTAAAGAGAAAATAGATGACACTTATCAAATTGATGGGATTCCTGAAGTAAATTCGAGCAAGCATACTATAGATATTAAAGAGCAAGATTTAGTGCAATTAAATATAGATATAGAACAGCGTGGCGTTGCCGGTGATGATAGCTGGTATTCAAAACCTCAAGAAAAGTATCTTATTAAAGGGCAAGATAAACACAGCTATAGTTTTTATTTAATTCCTTTTGAAAATGCTAGTAAAGAAATGTTTATTGCATTAAGTAAACAATATTAAAGCTGAAACACTAATCCATAAGTTAAAAATAGGGGTATTAATAGCTTTTAGAAGTATTTAATATATTGTTGGTAATACTATTATTACCAATAACTTAAAGCACCAATTTAACTAATAAAGATTATGAGATATCGAAATCCCAAACGAAGATTCCTA
>CAXMOQ010000202.1:0-564 GCA_964195015.1 uncultured Flavobacteriaceae bacterium
TTGTTTTATTGTTTGTTTTTTGTTACTTAATTTAAAAATTTAAATCGATATAGAAGAACATGTAAATCAGTAAGTTGCAAGTAAAAAAATAATTTTTCACATATAATATTGGGTTATTATGGATTTGCGACAGATTTTTAAGAAATTATGGATTTGTTCCGAATAATATGGATTTGCTAACTTTTTTATTCATAAATTACGGATTTGTCAATTCTTCAGTAGTATCACCTACAAATGCTGCGCATTTGTACTTTTTTTAGGGAGCCTTTTTTTTCTTTTGGAGACCCTAGAAGAGTGACCCCAGAAGAGTCATTGTTTAAAATTTGTTGAGGAAAATGAAAAATGAACCCTGGCTAAATACTAAAAAATATTCCCCGGTTGGGAGCGGTTAGGGTTAACCCCTAACCCACGACAGATTTTTAAGAAATTATGGATTTGTTCCGAATAATATGGATTTGTTAACTGTTTTATGCATAAATTATGGATTTGTCAATTCTTCAGTAGTATCACTTACAAATGCTGCGCATTTGTACTTTTTTTAGGGAGCCTTTTTTTTCTTTTGGA
>CAXMOQ010000203.1:0-562 GCA_964195015.1 uncultured Flavobacteriaceae bacterium
GGGTTTTCCGGGCGTCGCGGCAATGGCGTTGCATCCCACAGCGCTCTTGGTTACGGTCCCGGCGCTCGACCGGACACGAGGTCGCGCCGCGCCGCGGAGGGGTGGCCGAGTGGTTGAAGGCGCACGCCTGGAAAGTGTGTATACGGTGATGAATCGTATCGTGGGTTCGAATCCCACCCCCTCCGCCAGCCATAAGTCTTTGTTACAGAACGGTTTTTCAGGACACGGCATGGATTCGAACTTGGCCCGATGCTTCCGGGACTTACGCCCGATGCGCCTTTCCGTCGTGGCCTGCTGAGACCGGCCAGGTCCGGCCAACGGGCCGCGCATATCGCAAAAGTCTCTTACTCCGGTTTTGGTGGTACGGCCAAGCACGCGTTGGCGAGACAGCATCGGCCGGAATGTGAGTCGGCTTCACGCGGGAAAACAAGACCGCCCCGCGTGTCAATGAGGGGCGGCCGTCGGACAGCAACCGATACCGTGGTTTAACCGATCCCGAGCCGGGCGCGCTGTTCTTCCCATGCGATCGGCAGGCGCGTGTCGCCTGCAAGCTTCTTCGCAG
>CAXMOQ010000204.1:0-560 GCA_964195015.1 uncultured Flavobacteriaceae bacterium
GAATGTGATCGGCGATTACCCGCAACGACTTGTTTTCAAGATCCTTAGTCCCAGTCAATTTGGCCGCGGCTGCTATTAATGACTGGAACAGGTCAATATCATAATTGTTGTGCACCTGCTGCAGTATCGCCGCGAGTCGCTCCAAACCCATCCCGGTATCTACCGACGGCCTGGGCAGTGGCACCATGTTACCGTCCTGATCACGGTTGTACTGCATGAATACCAGGTTCCAGATTTCAATATAACGATCGCCTTCTTCTTCGGGCGTACCCGGTGGACCACCCTCGATTTCGGGTCCATGGTCGTAGAAAATCTCACTACAGGGACCACAGGGCCCGGTATCGCCCATGGCCCAGAAATTATCCGAGGTACCGATACGGGTAAACTTTTCCGGGTCTACCTTGATATCCTTGAGCCAGATATCGGCGGCCTCGTCGTCATCGGCGAAAACGGTGACCCAGAGTTTGTCCGCGGGCAAGCCGATTACATTGGTCAGAAAATCCCAGGCGTAGTGAATCGCTTCCGTCTTGAAGTATTCACCGAAACTAAAATTGCCGAGC
>CAXMOQ010000205.1:0-540 GCA_964195015.1 uncultured Flavobacteriaceae bacterium
CATCCTGAACTTGATTACACATGGATTTCTATTTAAAGTTATTGAACTCGTGAATCTTCGATTTCAGGATCCATTTTTAGGGTTGTTATGGATTCCGCATCAAGTGCGGAATTGTAAAGGTTATGTAATTCGAGGACAAAATTAACGAATATACTTAGTAAGTAATATTAATACTTCTATAATTTCTTTTTCAGAATTATAACCGTGAAGACAAAATCGCAAACGTTCTTGACTTTTTGGAACGGTTGGGGACAAAATAGGTTTTACGTCAAATCCGTTGTCTTGTAGTTTTTGTGCTATCGATTTTGCCTTATTGTTTCCTGAAATAATGCAACAATGTATAGCGGAATTACCTTCAATAAAATGATTTTGAAGTTGTTGATTCTTCATTTCAGCTTTAAAAAACCGAATGTTATGTTTTAGCTTCTCAATATTTTGAGTTTGGGATAACTCTTGATAAGCACACATAATGGTTGCCAGCGCATGTGGAGGCAAAGCCGTGGTATAAATAAAGCTACGCGCAAAGTTGACGAGATATTG
>CAXMOQ010000206.1:0-531 GCA_964195015.1 uncultured Flavobacteriaceae bacterium
GTCATTGCCTCCAGATAAAAACTGCAAATAATTTTGGTAATCAAATTCATTTATTGCACCTACTTCACTAGTATATGTCTTTTCCCAAGCTTCATATTCCTGCATGAAATAATGAATATTGTCATAGAATATAAAATCGTAATCAAAGTTGTTCCTATCATAACCATCTAAAAAGTAAGAAGTGTCATTAAAAGGATTATACAATTCTATGGTGTTATTATCTATTTGGTAAGCATCATAGCTGCCCACCGAAATCCCATAACCATTCCCTTGACTTCCAAAGCCAACCAAATTATTATTAGCATACAAAGTGCCGTTTCTAAAAGACAATGTAAAGGCAATCTGTAAAAAAGGTGTTTCTCCATAACCGCTGGTTCGGTTAATGTCCACATACCATAATTCGTAAGAGTTCAATAGCTGATGTAAAGAAATAGAAGGTGTGTCGATAACATCATCAACAATAACCTCGGTGTAACAAGAGGTAAATAACAGCGCTCCTAAAGCAAATCCTGAAAGTAGTTTTAAAGTTCT
>CAXMOQ010000207.1:0-530 GCA_964195015.1 uncultured Flavobacteriaceae bacterium
AATGCGCCTTGTGATAGTATTGAAGCGAGAAGCTTACGATTAAATTCATCGTTCATTCCAATCGATCATGAATTGGTTCAGGCCGGTATCGCTCTAGGCAGAAAAACTTATGGTTCGCCTACCTTATCAGATCAAGCTGTACTGTCTTGTCCGTCATTAAAATTAGGGCCAGGCGATAGCACACGTTCACATTCCGCAGATGAATTTATTTATTTGAATGAAATTGAAGAAGGTATCAATTTATATATTCAGTTATTAAAGAAAATATGATAAAGAGAATCTAGAAACAAGAACCTAGAGCCAAGACTTTATAGATTATGGTCTTGATTCTAAAAGCGAAGTGGTCTATGTTCTAAATTTTTAATCATTGTGAGGTTGAGTGCAGTCGAAACCTAGATTTGAAAAATAAATATTATAAATAATGTCACCTCGAGCGCAGTCGAGAGGTTATAAATTTAATGAGGTCTCGACTGCGCTCGACCTGACATAAACGAATCAACACATAAACATTTTCACATGAAACTCTGGGA
>CAXMOQ010000208.1:0-527 GCA_964195015.1 uncultured Flavobacteriaceae bacterium
GATAGTATTTACGCTAATATGACTCTTAAAGAAAAAGTTGGCCAATTATTTATGGTAGCAGCGTATTCTAATAGAAATAATGCGCATTCAGATTCTATTAAAAAAATGATAATCAATAATAATATAGGTGGATTGGTTTTTTTTCAAGGAGGACCAGTAAGACAAGCTTCGTTAACAAATCAATACCAATCTAGTTCTAAAGTCCCTTTAATGATAGGTATTGATGCAGAATGGGGTATGAATATGCGATTGGATAGCACTTATAGATATAATATGACCTTAGGTGCAATTTCAGATAATTCACTAATCGAAAAAATAGGTAAACAAATAGGTAAAGATTGTAAAAGAATGGGTATTCACGTGAATTTCGCTCCTGTTGTCGATATTAATACCAATCCAAAAAACCCAATTATTGGTGTTAGATCCTATGGAGAAACTAAAAATAATGTTACTAAAAAAGCTATTGCTTTTACCGAAGGCATACAAAGTGAAGGCGTTTTAGCATGTGCAAAACACTTTCCAGGTCA
>CAXMOQ010000209.1:0-522 GCA_964195015.1 uncultured Flavobacteriaceae bacterium
TGATACCAAAGCGTACCCCCACTTACATCTTTCAATCCACTTTTATGCGTGAGTAAATCTCTAATAGTAAAGTTTTCGGTTACATAGGGGTCATATAACTCAAAATAAGGTAAGTAGTCTTTTACTCGATCATCCCAATTTACTTTTCCTTCATCAATAAGGATTCCGAGAGTTAGGGCTGTAAATGATTTAGAAATTGACCCTATTCCAAATATTGTATGATCATTGACTTTTTGGTCTTTTCCAATTTCCCTAGAGCCAAATCCTTTTGAATATATAACTGAATTGTATGTTTTGGGCATATGATTTGCCAAATACTGCGAACCAAATTATTAGAATAAATAGTATCTTATTTTTCATTTACTTATTGAGTATAACTTGTTTGTGTAAGTCACGTTGTTTAAGCAACTAATTTAGCAAATACAAACCGAATAGAATCCCGATAGCTATCGGGAGCGAGAATATTCACAAGTAGGCTTACACCAGCAATATATTTTATACGTTGTTAGCCTCTGTTATTCT
>CAXMOQ010000210.1:0-520 GCA_964195015.1 uncultured Flavobacteriaceae bacterium
TCTGGATCGAGCAGTACGGGTCACTGACCGACCCATCGCCGGGGCCGGGGCAGTTGACAATATCGACGTGGATGGTTGCGGCCTGGGCCGTCGAGACGGCCAGCACGGTCACGGCTGCGAACAGCTTCTTCATATGGCACCTCCCTGCTGGCATTGTCGCACCGGGGAGGGGCTGCGCCTAGCACTTTGCTGCCAGCACGGCGTTCTCGAAAGCGGGTGGACGGGCTCGAACCGACGACATTCAGCTTGGAAGGCTGACGCTCTACCAACTGAGCTACACCCGCGATATCACGCGACATCGTAGCACGTCCGGACCGGGTTCAGGAGACCGGCACCGAACGGCGCGGTAGGCTTAGCCGGCGATGATGGATGTTCCGATCTCCTGGCGGCGGGCCGTTGTGCCGTACGTGCTGGCCGTCGTTGCGGTCGTCGTTGCCATCGCCGTACTCGGGTGGGAGATCCACGAGCACCTGCAGGCGATGGAGAACTGGATTGCCGGGCTCGGCATCTGGGGCCCCAT
>CAXMOQ010000211.1:0-510 GCA_964195015.1 uncultured Flavobacteriaceae bacterium
AATATCAGTTTAAGCCTTACACATCGACCAATTAGAGCGTTTTACAGTTCTATGATAGTATTTGGTTGGATAAAAATTATCGTTTGTGTTTTGGGGTTAATTCTGTTTAAATTTTTGGAGAATACTTGTCAAGACTATGCCCATATTTAAAACTCCTAACTTCTGTAATAACATTTTGTTCTCCATCATAAACAACCTCAACAAAGACCTTGTAACTGCTTTTAACTTAAAAGAAACATCATATTTGATTGTTCTACTCATAAAAATACCTCCAAATTGTGTCCAACTTTTTTTGGGCACTTCATTTAAGGGGCTTTTGTTTTTTAGAGCCTTGTGCAACGATTACCGGTGTTGTATGTAGTTTAATTTATTGCTCAATTTTTCGAATAACTTTACAAGGATTGCCAGCAGCAAAAACATCTGAAGGCAAATCTTTAGTTACTACACTACCTGCACCAATAACTGTCCTATTGCCAATGCTTACTCCAGGACAAATTACAGCACTTCCAC